>NZ_POSF01000014.1:0-300000 GCF_004343605.1 Dehalobacter sp. 12DCB1 | reverse complement strand
GAAATGGCAAGCCTTCTACACACGCATCTCCGCGAAAAAGGTGTCAGGCTGATTCTGAAGGACAGTGTCGTGAAGCTGGAAGGATCAAAGGTCTATCTTCAGAGCAGTCAGGAGATTGAAGCAGATCTAATCGTAATGGCTATCGGCGTTCGTCCGGAAAGCATACTCGCCGTTCAGGCCGGTCTGGAGATCGGCGAAAGAGGATCTATCCGGGTTAATGAATATCTGCAGACCAGTGATGAAAATATTTATGCAATCGGTGATGCAATTGAAGTCAAAAACTATATTACAGGACTTCCGACAAATATACCGCTGGCGTGGCCGGCAAACAGGCAGGGTAGGCTTCTAGCCGATAATTTGTATGGCAGCCGTAAGCCTTACAGGGGAACTTTGGGGACTTCTGTTGCCAAAGTATTTGATTTGACGGCCGCTTCCACGGGCATCAATGAAAAAACAGCAGCTAAAATGGGAATACCTTATAGGGTCATTCATATTCACCCGAATTCCCATGCCGGATACTATCCAGGTTCGACGGTGCTTGATATGAAGATGGTCTTCACTGAAGACGGAAAAATACTTGGCGCGCAGGCCGTCGGGCGTAAGGGTGCAGAAAAGAGAATTGACGTAATCGCGACGGCTATCAAAGGCAATTTAACTGTTTATGACCTGCAGGATTTGGAACTGGCCTATGCACCGCCTTATTCTTCAGGAAAAGACCCGGTCAATATGATTGGGTATGCTGCGGCCAATTTGCTGGATCATATGGTCAAGACTGTTCAATACCATGAAATCGACGACATCGTCGCTGCCGGAAATATTCTGGTTGATGTGAGACAGCCAGAAGAAGTAGAACTGGGCAAGATCAACGGGTCAATCAATATCCCGCTTCCGGAGCTCAGAAAGAGGCTTGGAGAGTTGCCGAAAGACAAGCCGGTCTACCTGACGTGCCAGGTCGGCCTCAGGGGATATATTGCGGCTAGAATCCTAGAGCAGCATGGTTATGACCCGATCAACCTTGACGGAGGTTTCCGGACGTATACCAGTGTTTACTGGGCGGTTGAAAAAAAGGATAAAGGAACGGTAAAAGTTGATGATACCGGAAAAGCTTTCACCGAATCCCCGGAGGCTAAAATCACAGCGGATAAAGTGATCGATTGTTGCGGTCTGCAGTGCCCCGGACCAATTAAACTGGTATTTGAAAATATGAAGGTGCTAGAAGATGGCCAGGTTCTGGAGATCTTGGTTACGGATCCCGGATTTGCAAGGGATATTGAGTTCTGGTGCAGCAAGACAGGCAATACGCTACTGAAAACAGAATTAAACGGAGATTATTTGAAGGTCTATCTGCGCAAAGGAAGCGTGAAGCCTGTTGGCCAGCCGCAGGTAAATGTTGCGGTGGAGGAAAAACCCAGAGGTGCAACGCTGATTGTATTCGAGCAGAATATGGATAAGGCCCTTGCCTCATTTATCATTGCGACCGGCGCAGCATCCATGGGTAAGGACGTAACGATGTTCTTCACATTCTGGGGGCTGAATATTCTTAAAAAATATGACGCACCTAAGGTAAGCAAGGATTCTCTGGCGAAAGCCTTTGGCATTATGATGCCCCGCGGACCCAGAAAACTGCCTATCTCCAATATGAATATGGGTGGCATGGGTGCGAAAATGATCAAGCATGTTATGAAAAAGAAAAATGTTGATAGTCTGGAAGAACTGCTGCACAACGCGATGAAAATGGGTATTAAGCTTGTAGCCTGCTCCATGTCGATGGATGTGATGGGCATCAAGAAGGAAGAACTGATCGATGGAGTGGAAATCGGCGGTGTTGCCACAATGCTTGCCAAGGCTGAGGAATCAAACTTGAACCTGTTTTTCTAAAACATAAAATAGTTGGTTTCAAGGATCTTCCAACTTTCAGTAAAATAGTTTTGTAATCTCCACTGAAAATATGATAGATTATTAAGTACAGACCTAGTACCAGATATACCATCATAATTATTTTAGGGTTCACAAGTATTTAGAGGTATTTTACAGGCAACGTCTAAATCGTAAGGTTCAAATATGTCTGAAGGAAGATGCGCGTGGAAAAGAAAAAGCTGGAGATCACAGGAGTGCTCTTTACCGGAGGAGAAAGTAAAAGAATGGGCCGGAATAAGGCATTTCTTGAGATAGGCGGAAAACCACTTCTGGAAAGAAATTTGGAAGTGCTGGACAGTATCTGCAGCGAGGTCCTGATCAGCTGTAGGGAGTCTGAACAATATTCGGGATACAGTTATCAGGTGGTTGCCGACCAAATCAAAGGTAAAGGGCCGATGGGCGGGCTGTATTCCGTCCTCCCGGTGGCCAAGTATGACTACGTCTTCGTGGCTGCCTGTGATATGCCGTTCTTGAGCAGTCAAGCCATTGCCTATATTTATGAACGAATTGAGGATTATAAGTTGGTCTTCCCGTATGTTCGGGACAGACTGCATCCGCTGCACGCCTTTTACCACAAAAATGTGTTTAAAGTTGTGGAGAAACGGATTAAAGAGGACAAACTGCGTCTCTTTGATATTGCTGATGAATGCAGGCATAAGATCGTGAATATTTCTGAGGAGATGGAAGGCAGTACGCTGAAGGAAGTGATTGAGGAAAGTTTCTTGAATGTCAATACGCCTCAGGAGTGGGATCTCATTTTACAAAAAATACAATAATGCTTTGGGGAGGTCGGAATGAAAAAGATTGAGGCAGTGATTCGCAGCAATAAACTTGACCAAGTGGAAAAGGCACTCAGTAATTTGGGAATCAGCGGGATTACCGTATCTCAGGTTCTTGGTTGGGGAAGGCAGAAAGGGAATATTACCGAGGTTTACCGCGGAACGGAAGTATCCGTCCGGCTACTTCCTAAAGTCAAACTCGAAATTATTGTTAATGACTCGGAAAGTGAAAGTGTTCAGGAAACCATCAGGGAGAATGCTCTAACCGGTAGATTTGGCGATGGTGTCATCTGGGTGACCCCTGTTGAAGACTTCCGCCGGATCCGTACCGGTGAAAATTTTCTTGATTGAAATCTGCTAATAATAATGAATAAATAAGGAAAATTACGGTTATTCTATATAACGTATTTATTAGGCGTTATAGTAATTTAAAGATTGATGAAGAAAATAAGTGATAAACAATTCTAATTGGTCGTAATTATGCGTGGATGGGGTTGCAATACTACCAGACGTTGCATATTATTATACCTAGGTATTAGCACTCATCTTGATTGAGTGCTAACAATAAAGCGGAATATAAAAATATAAAGGTTTCAAGGAGGGAAATTATTTTATGAAACTCAAACCGTTGGCTGACAGGGTAATTATTAAAGCGGTTCCGTCTGAGGAAAGAACCAAGAGCGGGATCATTATGCCTGACACCGCAAAAGAAAAGCCTCAGGAAGGCGAAGTGATTGCTGTAGGTCCTGGAAAAGTTGAAAAAGGGGAAAGAATTCCAATGGAAGTTAATGTCGGTGACCGCGTGATTTATTCTAAATATGCCGGCACTGAAGTCAAATATGACGGCAACGAATATTTGATTTTAAGAGAAGCTGATATTCAGGCAGTCATTGGTTAAGTAACAGTCCAGTATTACTTATCAGATAACATTTGAAAGTATTTTCCGATAGAATTAAAGGAGGAACATTTAGGTGGCTAAACAAATCATTTTTAACGAAGATGCTCGCCATGCCATGGAGCGTGGTGTCAATAAGCTTGCGGAAGCTGTCCGCGTTACCTTGGGACCAAAAGGACGCAATGTTGTTTTGGATAAAAAATTTGGTTCTCCGCTGATCACCAATGATGGTGTAACGATCGCCAGAGATATTGATCTGGAAGACCCGTTTGAAAATATGGGAGCACAGCTTGTTAAAGAAGTTGCTACCAAGACGAACGATGTAGCTGGCGACGGCACGACCACAGCGACCGTTCTGGCTCAGGCCATCATTCGTGAAGGTCTGAAGAACGTTGCTGCAGGCGCCAATCCTATGGAGATCAAACGTGGTATTGAAAAAGCTGTAGAAGCGATTGTTGCTGACGTTAAAGCGAATGCCAAGACTGTGGAAAGCAAAGAAGCCATAGCTCAGGTTGCTTCGATTTCCGCTTCCGACACCACCATCGGCAGTCTGATTGCCGAGGCTATGGAAAAAGTCGGCAAAGACGGTGTTATCACTGTTGAAGAAGCCAAAGGCATGACCACTGAACTGGAAGTTGTTGAAGGAATGCAGTTTGACCGCGGGTATGTTTCCGCCTATATGATTACCGATACCGATAAAATGGAAGCTATCTTAAACGATCCGTTCATCCTGATCACCGACAAGAAGATCAGTGCAATTGCAGATATCCTTCCTGTTCTGGAAAAAGTAGTTCAGGCCGGCAGACCGCTCCTGATCATCGCTGAAGATCTGGAAGGCGAAGCTATGGCTACCCTGATTGTCAATAAGCTTCGTGGAACCTTTACTGCCGTAGGCGTCAAGGCTCCTGGATTTGGAGACCGCCGTAAAGCAATGCTCGAAGACATTGCTGTTCTGACCGGCGGACAGGTCATTACTGAAGACCTCGGCCTCAAACTAGAAAATACTTCGTTGGATATGCTCGGACGCTGCCGTCAGGTCAAAATAACCAAGGAAGAAACGACCATCGTTGATGGCAACGGCGACCAACAGGCTATCAGTGCCCGTGTTGAATCCATCAAGAAGATGATTGAAGAAACAACCTCCGACTATGACAAAGAAAAACTCCAGGAACGTCTGGCTAAACTGGCCGGGGGTGTTGCCGTCATCCAGGTTGGAGCAGCTACCGAAACTGAAATGAAAGAAAAGAAACTGCGCATTGAGGACGCTCTGGCAGCTACGCGTGCCGCAGTCGAAGAAGGTATTGTTGCAGGCGGTGGTACAACTTATCTGGATGCACTTGCTGCACTTGATAACGTTGATGTATCCGGCGATCAGAAAACCGGAGTGGCTATTATCCGTAAAGCACTGGAAGAGCCTGTCAGACAGATTGCTAATAATGCTGGTCTCGAGGGTTCCGTCGTTGTGGAAAAAGTCCGCAACAGCGCTAGAGGTGTAGGCTTCAACGCGATGACTGAAGTATATGAAGATATGATCGCTGCCGGTATCGTTGACCCGGCGAAAGTAACCCGTTCGGCTCTGCAGCATGCAGCTTCGATCTCCGCCATGCTCTTAACTACAGAGTGCCTCGTATGCGACCTGCCTGAGAAAGAAAATCCGGCAGCTGCCATGGGCGGCATGGGTGGTATGGGCGGCATGGGCGGCATGATGTAGGCGAAAACCATATGCCTTTAATATAAGCCAAAATCAAAGCGACAATATCGCTTATCATACCCCTGCGGTAACGAAACGGTAACATTTCTAGACAAAAAAATAATACCGTAGGGGAGTATGAAAGAATCAGAGGTTTTTCATCAGTTCACTGAACTTTTGAGAAGCCTCTTTTTTCATTGTTTTAGTAACATGCATATATACGAGTCTAGTTGCTCATCATCTTTATGGCCAAATCGTTCCATGATCATCGGAAGAGACTTATGAAACGTTCGTTCTTTTAGGTGTTTTGCTACCGTATGATAACTTCTTCGAGAATGATCAATTCCGGCTGTTCAGTAAACTGATTCAGTCTCTTGACCAAAAATATATATTGTAATTGGTGGGAGCAACCGTACCTGGTTGTCTTTCTTTTTTGCTTTAATTTAGGACAAACCAAGTAGCTTGAACATAAAATATTGTAGATAAAAAAGGGGGGATGAATAATGTTAGTAATCTTAACAATTATCCTTATTTTGCTTATCTTAGAGATTATTCGTTTACTGAGAAAAATTTTAAAGAAAATTTAACTGTCTGCTATGCCTCCCTGGATAAGGGGGGCTTTATTGTTTTCAAAGAACAATCTATGCAAAGGCCAGTCATGTATGCCACTTGTGAAAGTGTCCTTGATCATCTTAAATCAATGGTCTTTGTATGATTCTTATCATAAATGGTTAATCAATCTCATAAAATAACATTGTGAACAAAAAATCTATAAGGAATTCTCCCTATAGATGGGTAAAGCAACCATATTGCTTGGTGTAAAAAGTAGTTTGATTTGTAGGCGGCTACTTTTTACACATAAGGCTAGATCTAGGCAAATTTCTAATTAGATACATAGTTTAATTATTTGGATAATCAAAGCGATCAGGCTTACAAGAAGGGAACAGGAACCAAAAATGATCATCATTGTCTGATAGAGTTTTGTCATAGTCCAATTCCTCCTCTCAAGAAGAATTGGTTGCTTTACCTTATAAATTAATTATTCTAAATATATTTGTAGTAGTATATATGCTAGTTATACAAGTTTAGACTTAAAATGTTTGTCTTCAGAATTAACAGCCCGAGATGGACGTTTTTTTCGAGAGTCTGGTGAAAAATCTTTGTATATTCTGTTGTTTTCGAGGTCAGGAATGATCAAATAATATTTCCTCGCAAAAAACTTCTGCAGAGGGAACTTGTCCTACGGATCTAGTCATAAAAGCGTGATGGACCTCTAATGCTTTTATTTGGATAAAAATTAAATGGAATATGCTCAAAAAACCTCCTCTGGAAATATTTTATCTAAGAGGGGAGGTTATCATTTATGGTGCAAACTACGAAAAGCCCGCTAAACCATAATCATGGAAGTGTAACGCATACATCCTGCGATCAGGGGCATTCTCATCAATGTTTAGATATTTCAGGAATAGCTATTCCAACCGGTGACAGTCATGTGCATCACTCAGAAAATTACGTTTTATTTGAGCATGGGCACACGCACTACTACAAAGCTGTTTCGGGTCCTTCAATTCCGTTACAGAACGGATGGCATGTGCATAATTGGAATTTCTACACGACCGTCGACAACGGTCACCGACACCAAATTTCAGGCGTAGATATGGCAGCCCCTGGCATTTGATCTACTAACTTTGGCTTTTCCAATATGTAGCTGTATAATAGATATTCAGCTGAAACAGGAATTACCAGTAATACCTTGATCTAGCTAGTCATAATATTAAGTAAGAACTCCGCCAGGAGGGCAAGGAATGAAAAAGAAAATTATTGTTGGTTCCATCATCATTTTTTTGCTTGTCATCGGGGGAATAATCACAATAGTAAGTAAGCCGGATCCGCAGCAGCTGGTTATCCTGGGACTAGAAAACCTGAATAAAGCCAATTCATTTTCTTACACTTTAACACAGCAGCAGACGGTGGATGGCAAGACGCGGTTACTCACGAGGATTACCGGTTATAAGAGCGGTGAAAACATTCAGATTCAAGGTCAGTTAGCGGGAAGCAAAGTTGAGATGATCAAGGTGGGTGATGTTCTCTACAACAAAGATCCTTTTAGTAAAGCGTGGGCAAAATTCAGCGATGTAACAGTTGCCCAAAAAGTCTTTCTGGTGGAGCTTAACCCTTTGGCTAGTTTGCAGCTGAAAGAGATCGGTGAGGTGATGCTTAAAGGAGAGGAAGAATTAAACAGCAAGAAATGCTGGGTATACACGCTGAAACCAAGCGTACAGAACCAGATGATGGAAACTCTATGGACCGGTTTTGAATACACGCTCTATATTGCCAGAAGCACCAAAACTGTAATGCAGGTTGAAGTAAGAGCGCAAAACAAGGAAACCGGAGAACCGATGGCCCTAGTACTGGAATTTAAAGATATTGGAAGAAAGATTTCAATCCAGCCGCCAGATGTGGCTGAATAGATTTTTGGATTTATTAAAGAAAGTACTGCAAAAAAAGCTGTTCAAATACAGTTTTTGCAGTGCCTTCTTTTTTATCCTATTCAACTTATGATATAATTCAGTGGTAATAGTTTAATGGAGTGGTACAAATGGAAAGAAAAATTGCGAAGGTGCTGATAACCGAGGAACAGCTAAAAAAAAGGGTGGCCGAACTGGGTGAACAGATTACCAGTGATTATCTTGGCAAGGATCTTCTGACCATTGGTATTTTTAAGGGAGCCGTGCCTTTTTTTGCAGATTTGATCCGGCAAATCAGAATTCCGTTGAGATATGATTTTATGGCCGTTTCAAGTTACGGGAATTCCGACCATTCTTCGGGAGCCGTCCGGCTACTGAAAGATCTGGAGACCGGTGTCGAGGACAAGCACGTCCTGATTGTTGAGGATATCGTTGATACAGGGCTAACGTTGAAATACCTGAAGGAAAACCTTCTTAGGAGACAACCCTTAAGCCTGAAGATTGTTACGCTTCTGGACAAACCGGAGCGGAGACAGGCCGATATTCAGCCTGATTACAACGGCTTTGTAATACCAAATGAGTTTGCAGTCGGCTATGGGCTTGATTATGGCGAAATGTACAGGAACCTCCCGTATATTGGCGTTTTGAAGCCGGAGGTTTATGAGAAATAAATCAAAAGAGATTGCTCCATTTTGCTGCCGGTTAAGAGAAAATGATCATAGTACTGAAATGTTGAAAGGATGATACAAGTGGAACGTGAACTGGTGTTGGTTCTTGACTTTGGCGGACAATATAATCAGCTGATTGCGCGCCGGGTCAGAGAAGCAAAAGTATATTCAGAGATGATTTCCTATAAGACCCCTGTAGAAAAGATTAAAGCCATGGCCCCGAAAGGAATCATTTTTTCGGGAGGTCCTGCCAGTGTCAATCAGGAGGGTTCGCCTTTCATTGACCCTGCAATCTATGAACTGGGGGTACCGATCCTTGGTATCTGCTACGGCATGCAGCTGATGACCGTACAGTTAGGCGGACGTGTGGAGAGGCCGCAGGCCCATGAATATGGAAAAACAGAGATCACGATCGAATATAATGAAGGGGTCTGGTACGGACTGAAAGGTACTCGTCAGTGCTGGATGAGTCATGGGGACTCAGTGCTGGAACTGCCTGCCGGTTTCATCCAGGCTGCCTTTACCGCCAATACACCGGTTGCAGGAATCTATTGTCCGGAAAAGAACTTTTATGGCGTTCAATTTCATCCGGAAGTCAAACATACTCCGGAAGGACAGGCAATGCTTGAGAACTTCCTGTACAGGGTATGCGGCTGCCAGGGCAACTGGACCATGGAATCTTTTATTGAGTCCCAGGTGCAGGAGATCAGGAAGAGAGTCGGAGACAAAAAGGTCTTATGCGCATTAAGCGGCGGGGTCGATTCTTCTGTTGCCGCAGTGCTTGTTCATAGAGCGATCGGGGACCAGCTGACCTGCATTTATGTCGATCATGGATTTATGCGCAAGAATGAATCGGAGCAGGTCAAGGATACGTTTATCGGAAAGTTTCACCTGAATCTGGATTTTGTCGATGCTTCGGAACGTTTTATGGCCAAGGTGAAAGGAATTTCCGAACCGGAAGAAAAACGTAAACGGATCGGCAATGAATTTATCAGGCTGTTTGAAGATGAAGCCCGTAAGTTGGGCCAGATTGATTTTCTGGTACAGGGTACGCTTTATCCGGATATTGTAGAAAGCGGCACCGAAACGGCTGAAACCATTAAAACGCACCATAATGTTGGCGGCCTGCCGGAAGATATGCAGTTTAAACTAATCGAACCTTTACGGATGCTTTTCAAGGATGAGGTCCGGGAAGTCGGACTGGAACTTGGTTTGCCGGAAGAGATTGTCTGGCGCCAGCCATTCCCGGGTCCGGGGCTCGCCATTCGCATCATCGGTAAAATTACGCCGGAAAAGCTGGATTATTTAAGAGAAGCGGATGCAATTGTCAGGGAAGAGATTATTAGAGCCGGACTCCACATGGAGGTATGGCAGTATTTTGCGGTGCTGCCCTCTGTCCGCAGTGTCGGCGTGATGGGAGATGGACGTACGTATGGTTATCCCATCGTGTTAAGGGCGGTCACGAGTGACGATGCGATGACGGCCGACTGGGCAAAGCTACCGTACGAACTGCTCGAAGTCATCTCAAACAGGATCGTCAACGAGGTCCACGGTGTGAACCGCGTGGTTTATGACATTACCTCTAAACCTCCCGGAACGATAGAGTGGGAATAAGAAACACAGCCCCGAGAACCTCAGTAGATCAAGGCTCTCGGGGCTTTTTTATGTGAAATGATAACAGATTGATAACAGTGACAGCTTTTCATGTGCTTTATGTATCCGGTGGCTTAGGATTTGCGCCACTTTTTCGTTGGCTCTTTCATAGCGCCTTCGTCGCAAGTCTGCGGCCAGTTTAGCTTCCATTCCATATATTCGGCCTTGCTGATAATACCGTCGGCAAGGTCTTTTTTGCGTTGCTGCCATTCTGTAAGAAATTCATTAAGGAGGTGAGAGTTAAAGTCAATGGCAATGTGCTTCGCAGGAGATTTAGGTGCAGAGTTGTCTTCAATATCATGGAGGTTAATAGGATAGTGTTCGTCCAACTCAAAAAGCGTGTACATTACATCTTCCGCTGCATAGAGGGAAGGTTCATAAATGGAACGGTAATTGACATCCAGCACTTCAGCGATTTCTTTCAGCATATCCTCTTTGGGTGTTCGTATGCCGGATTCATATTGCGCGATACGCACGTCGGCAGTCTTATCGTCGAAGCTGATGGCAAGGCCCAGCTCTTTTTGCGTAAGGCCGCGCAAATTGCGGATTCTTTTAATTCTATCTCCTACGGCCATAGGGATTCCTCCAGTTGAGACTAAACAAATATGTTTTGTACAGTATAGCCAATTGAAGATAAAATTGCAATATCTAAACAAAAAAGTTTAGGAAATATCCTGAGAACTTATTGACTTAAACAAATATGTTTAATACAATACGAATAATTAAACAAAATTGTTTAGTAAATTTTGAGGAGGAGATTCAAGATGTCGAATAAGATTTTTATCAAAGTCGAGGAGATCGCCGAAGAGCTGGGTGTATCCACGGCCTATGCCTACAAGCTCGTACGCAAACTTAATGAGGAGCTGGAGCGGCAAGGCTTTATTACCATAGCCGGACGGGTCAGCAAAAGGTACTATCAGGAAAAACTCTACGGAATTAAACAAGATATCAAGGAGCAGTGATTATGGCGGCATATAAGGACAAAAACGGTACATGGTTCACGTCCTTCCGGTTTACTGATTGGCAAGGGGAACGTAAGCAGAAGGTCAAGCGAGGATTTCAGACAAGGCGGGAAGCTTTAGAATGGGAACGGGAGTTTTTACAGCAAAAATCTGCCGACCTCACTATGCCCTTTGAGTCTTTCGTTAAAATCTACTCTAAAGATATGAAGGAGCGTTTAAAGCGAAACACCTGGCAGACCAAAGAAAGTATCATTGAGCACAAGATTTTGCCCTATTTTAGCCATAAGAAAATGAATGAGATTAAGCCTTCGGATGTAATTGCCTGGCAGAATGTAATGATCGCTTTTCGGGATAAAAACGGCAAAGCATTTTCACCGATCTATCTGAAAACGCTGCACAATCAACTGAGTGCCATTTTTAATCACGCGTTGCGTTATTATGAACTGAAATCCAACCCGGCAGCGAAAGCGGGGAACATGGGCAAAGAGAAAACCAAAGAAATGTTGTTTTGGACCAAGGAGGAATATCTGAAATTTGCTGACGCAATGATGGAAAAACCAATTTCTTTCTATGCTTTCGAAATGCTCTACTGGTGCGGTATCCGGTTAGGGGAGCTGCTGGCGCTAACGGCAAAAGATTTTAATTTCCCCAAAAGTACAGTTACTATCAGCAAATCCTATCAACGGATACAGGGTGAAGATATTGTTACCGAGCCGAAAACACCAAAGAGCAACCGGATTATAAAGATGCCGGATTTCCTAAGCGGCGAAATGCAGGACTATCTGAAATCACTGTATGGATTTGAAGAAAAAGACAGGATTTTCCCGGTTACCAAAAGTTATCTTCACCATGAAATGGACAGGGGCTGCAAAGAAACCAAAGTAAAGCGCATTAGAATCCATGATTTAAGACATTCCCACGCATCTCTTCTCATCGAGATGGGATTTTCCGCAGTCGCTGTTGCTGATCGCCTGGGCCATGAGAGTATTGACATTACCTATCGCTACGCGCATCTCTTTCCTTCCAAACAAAAGGAGATAGCAGATAAATTGGACATGGAGAGGAGGGTTTGAAGTTGGAAAAGAATTTGGACCATAAGGGCAGATGGAGAAATGTAACGGTCGCTTTTCGGATGTCACAGGAAGAAAGCGATGATTTGAACCGCCGCGTGAAACTTTCCGGCCTCAATAAACAAGACTACATTATCCGTCGCCTCACTGAAAGAGAGGTTGTCGTTCAAGGCAATCCAAGGGTTCACCGCGCACTGCGAAATGAGCTGGTTGCCATTCTAACCGAACTTAAACGGATGGAACAATGTGGGGATGCAAATGAAGAGTTTCTATCTCTTTTTCGGCTGGTAATGGAAACAGTAAACGGCATGAAGGAGGATGCCCAATGACCAAAACAGAAAAAGCGACTGCCCGGGCTTCGTCTGAGGCAACAGGCGAAGGGCAGCCACTTACGCTATTAAGCAAAAAAAGTATATCCGAAACAGGACAAAATATCAATCCGGATTTTCTCAGCGCCGTTTCTATGACGGAATTGTTTGACACGGTGTATCCGCCCAGAATTCAGGTTATTGGAAGCCTACTTTGCAGCGGGGTTTATCTGTTTGCCGGAGCGCCGAAAATTGGGAAGTCCTTCTTCATGGCCCAGCTCGGTTATCATGTAAGCAGTGGCTTACCTTTGTGGGAATTTCCTGTCCATAAGGGAACGACGCTCTATCTCGCCCTGGAGGACGATTATGCCAGATTGCAAAAGAGATTATCACGTATGTTTGGAATAGACAGTTCGGATAATTTCTATCTCTCGACGCATGCGAAAAATTTGAAGGATGGGCTGGATAGCCAGCTTGATAAGTTCATCCAAGAACATCCGGAAACGGTGTTGGTTATCATTGATACTCTTCAGAAAATCCGCGAGATCGGCAGTGAAAAATACAGCTATGCCAGTGATTATGAAATTGTAACACGGCTTAAACAGTTTGCGGACAGGCTGAGGCTTTGCCTCATACTTGTACACCATACTCGCAAACAGGAAGCGGGGGACTGCTTTGATACTATCTCAGGAACTAACGGACTTCTTGGTGCAGCGGATGGCGCTTTTCTGATGCAGAAAGATAAACGGAACGATAATAGGGCAATCTTGGATGTGGTTGGGAGAGACCAGCAGGATCAGCGGTTACACCTGCTGTTTGATCGGGAGCGCTGTATTTGGCAGCTGACCAAAGCAGAAACGGAACTTTGGCAAGAACCGCCCGATCCAATTTTGGAAGCTATAGCTGATTTTCTGAGGATAAGAGACTTGCAATGGCATGGCAGCGCCTCAGAGTTGATTGCAATGCTGGGTCTGGAAATACAACCAAATGTGCTGACACGGCGGCTCAACGTTGGAGCGGAGAGATTGTGGAACGAATACAATATTCGCTACGAAAGCAATCGAAACCATTTTGGCAGAACGATCAAGCTTACACCTGAGCGAGATGAGGCGTGACGATATGTGACGATGTGACGATAATTTGCAGGATGGGCTCACTATCAGAAATATCGTCACATCGTCACGCGCCGCAAGGCACCAGGCGGTAAAAGCTGCTATAATCCCGGCAGGGCGCAAAGCATTTTTGATACGTAGTGTCAAAAGTGCTTTTGCGTTACTTTTGAAAAAAGTAACGCAAAACCCCGGCTTGGCTTCGCTGGATACCAACCGAAAAAGAAGAGGAGAGTACGATGAAACGAACGATCAGCGTCATGCTCGGCAAAGGCTCGATAAACCACAACAGCCGCCAGTTTATTGCTTCCAATATAGACAGCGATAGGTCACAGTTTAATAAATCGTATTGCAATATCCCCATCAAAGATGTGTACCATGAGCTTTTTGATGATGCCCTTCAGCGATACAATGCGAAGCAGACCAGAGACGACCGCTGCATTAACAATTATTATGAAAAAATCCGAACCGCCAAACAGGAGAAATTATTTTATGAGGTCATTTTTCAGGTGGGTAACATGGAAAATATGGCTTCAAAATCTGCGGAGGGACAGCTCGCGGCAAAGGTGCTCGGTGAGTTCATGAGCAACTTTCAAGAGCGGAACCCCTATTTAAAAGTATTTTCTGCACATCTGCATATGGATGAGGCCACGCCGCACCTGCATGTAGATTTTGTACCGTTTACCACCGGCAGCAAGCGCGGGCTGGACACCCGTGTTTCCCTTAAACAGGCGCTGGCTAAACAAGGATTTACGGGTGGTACCAGGGGTGATACGGAGTGGAACCAATGGGTCAGATCAGAGAAAGAGCAGCTTTCGCAGGTGATGGAGCGTCACGGCATAGAGTGGGAACAGCTTGGCACCCACGAAGAACACCTGAGTGTTGTTGACTACAAAAAAGTCCAGCGCGTCAAAGAAGTTGCTGCACTTGAAGAAACTATTTCCGGCAAGCAGGAAGAGCTTGACAATTTCCTTTTTCGGCTTGTGGATATTCAAGATCAGCTGCAAACAGCGGAAAGCAAAGAAAGGTTTATTGCCCAACATGCCGGCCATTACGATAATGACCCGGAATACCAATTGCCGGAACCAAAGCCGTTGATGACGGCAAAAGGTTATAGGGAGAAAGTTGCAGCCCCATTGGTGCAAAAGCTTAAAAAAGTAATTCGCAGTATCTTGTCACAGTTCTTTGAAAAGACAAGAGAGCTGATGATGGAACTTGATCGGGCGAATAGTCAAATTCAAAGCCTATATAAACGACTTGAAATAAGCGAAGCAAAAGGCGAACGTCTTCAAGGAATCGAGAAAGACTACAACCGGCTGCGCCGGTTTTTGGGAGGTGACAGGACTGATGAAATAATTGGTGAAGTAAAGGTACAGGAAATAGCGGATAAGGCAAAGAGCGAAAGGAAAAGTGAAGTTTTTGGAAGGGAAAGAGAGAGAACGGCAATATGGACAATTGCGGGGAAACAAGATTATGAACGGTGAGGAAGATTTTAATATGAAAAAGCATATCACAGATAAGAAAATAGGTATTAGCTATACCCGAAACGGAGATTACCATATTTCCGGTTTGGATTCACAAAAACAGGAATATGAAATCGGGAGATTCGGTAGAGAACATTTGAAATATCTAAAAGAAAATCAGCCGATGATTTATACTGAATTCCTTTTTTCTGGACGGCTCAATGCCTACTTACACGAAGTTGACATTAAAGCTCTGGAGATGTATGGAAGGCTAGTCAGAGAATATTCCTTGCAACAGGGGGTAACCGAGCAGCTCAAGGCCGAAAATCAGATGGAATGGGTCGGGAGAATGAACAATATTCGAAATGCAGTTGATGAAATAGTCAGGGATGAAATAAATGGTTAATAAAAAGAAGGGTTTGCCATGATGCAAGCCCTTCTTTCACCCTCTACCTAAAAGCCAGTCTACAGAAACCATTAATATATCTGCCAGAGCGTTCAATTCCAAATCAGAAACGGGGCGCTTTTGCCCTTCCAGGAGGGAAAGTGCCGGAATGCTGATGTCAATTCCTGCTGCTTGCAGTTTCGTAAGAAGCTCAACTTGCTTCATTCCAAGGTTTTCACGCGCCTTCGTCACATGAGCGCCAATCATATTTCGGTCGCCAAGCGGTAATTGTCGTTTTTTCAAACATACACCCCCTATGTAAAGTATATCCAATATGGGACTTGATATATTTGGTATTACCAAATATAATTTATATATTTGGGGACACCAAATATAAACTGAAAGAGGATATTGTATGAAAATTAAGACCTGCTGCTTCTCCGGGGATAACAAACTACCAAGTAACAGGATTAAACAAATAGTTAAACGCCTTGACCTTGAGATAGACTGCCTCATCAGCCAAGGTGTAACGGACTTTATTACGGTAGGAACACTCGGTTTTGACCAGCTTGCCGCATCCTTCATTATTATAAAAAAAGAAATGGGGCAAGATATTAGATTGATATTCGCATTACCATGCAAAAATCAGGACGCGTTTTGGAATGTAGAGCAAAAAGGACTTTATCGCAATTTGATTGCAGAAGCTGACGAAGTCATCTACGTGTCTGAAGAGTATAATGATTGGTGCATAAAAAAATGTAATCGGTACATTGTCGATCGGTCCTTGTTTTGTATCTGCGCGCAGCTTAATACCTTTAGCGGAACGAATCAGACTGTTAGATATGCGAGGCAAAAGGGTCTAAGGGTTATCAATGTAGCGGAGTAGTTTATGTATCTTTCCATATATTGCTATTTTTTTATTGTCTATATTTCGCTTCTGCGATATACTAAAATTAATACCACAATATTTCGAGGAGACTCTCAAAATGGATGGGATAACAACGAAAAAAGCCGCAGAAAAATGGGGTATTACACCTCGCCAGGTGCAGCTGCTTTGTGCCCAAGGCCGTATACCCGGAGCGGTTCGTTTCGGGAATGCATGGGTAATTCCTGTTGATGCGCAAAAACCGAAAGATGGCCGAGGAAAGAAAAACCGCGGAAGATAATTAAAATACAGAAAATTAATAGAGAGTGCGCAAGTATGATAATAGGAGAACTGAAAAATATAGTTGATAGATAAACAGTAAGGCCTTTTAAGTGAGGAAGAAGCACACGCAGCTTCGCTACAACACCGGCCAGAGGAAGTTGAGTGTATACTTAGTATATTTAAGAGCTGTCGGAGGATCTGAGCTTATAAATCCGAGGAATGGATCGTCATGGATCTGATAAGGCCGTTTATTTAAATTGATTTTAGGAAATCGAGCGGAATCTTGGGAAGTATATGGAGATAAAAAGGAGCTAACAAAAGGCAATTTCCAGAAATTCTGGTATATTCTTTAGACTGAAATAGAAAGATATAGGAGGTTTAGAGATGGCCTATCAGTCGTTACAGCTAAATATGACCCCGGAACTTTTTGACCGTAGCATAAAAGGTTCCCCGAAGGATGCCGTTAAAGAACTCATTTGGAATTCTTGTGATGCCGATGCAAAGAACATTGATGTTTCATTTGAAATCGATACCTTTTTGGGAACAGAAAATGTTACCGCTGTTATCGTTAAGGATAATGGAACCGGTATTCCTTTCGAGAGATTTCAGGATGTTTTTGGCCGATATGGTAGTTCTGATAAGACATATAGCAACAAAAGCCCGGGTGGTCGAGTATACCACGGAAAGCTTGGGCAAGGAAGATATAAATGTTTTGCTATCGGCTCTTTCATAAAATGGAAAACTGTGTATCAAGCGTCTGATGCGAAAAAATACAGTTATGAAATCAGCATTAACTCCGGGGCTAGATTGAGCGTAGAATTTAGTGAGAAGCCGGAGCTTGTTAACTATCATGTAAACACAGGGACTATCGCAACGATAACGGGAATTCATGAAGAAAGCGTTGGTGCGATTTCAAAATTAGCTGATAATCAGATTATGATTTCCGATATTTTATCTACTTTTGCTCCTTATCTTTTAGCGTATAACGACGTTTCCTTAAAATATAACGGTATAAAGATTGAGCCTGAGCATTTGATAAAGAAGCGCGATAAACGCGATTTTGTCTATGAATATGAAGAGAAAGGAAAAGAGAGTATTCTAGCCAAGGCTGTGGCAATATGTTGGAAAGAGTCTGACTTTAGTAAACTATATATATGCGGTGAATCAGGCGTGGTTTTTGACGAGCAGGATTATTCTACATTGCAAAAGAATGATACATCAATCTATTTACTTAGTAGCTATTATGAAAAGATGCATCAAGATAACACCCTCGGTTTAGGGAAGATCGATCCTGTATACGACTATTTTGACAATGAGGTTCGGATATTTGCTCGTGAGTTCACGCAAGACCAAGAAGTAGACGATGCTACTGCGGAAATTATTAAGATTAAGGAAGAAGACATATATCCATATCAATCGGAACCATCAGATGAAATGACTAAGATTGAGCAAAGCGTATTCGATGTATTTGCAGTAGAGATAAATCGAGCGGTTCCTCAACTAAGGACAACAAATAAACAAACAAAAAAGCTTACTTATCGTCTCATCAAAGAAGCAATTAACACCAATCCGTCCAGTATTCAAACCATCCTAACGGAAGTCTTCAATCTATCGCAGCAACAACAGGATGATTTGGCAGAACTGCTGAACCATACTACTCTTCCGGCGATTATTGATACGGCAAAAACTGTTGGAGATCGGCTGACATTTATATATACTCTTGAACAGATGGTATATAATGATTCGATAGGAAAGCCTATCAAAGAACGAACTCAGTTCCATAAAATCCTACTTAAAGAGTTGTGGATATTCGGAGAAAAGTATTATCTTGGGACATCGGATATCTCTTTGAAAAACCTTCTATATGAACATATTGAAGTTTTGGGTAGGAGCGATCTTATTCCTGAAATCCCCTCAGAAGCGACAGAGGATTTATCACGAATTCCTGATATTTGTTTGTTTCAGCAATCGTGTCCCGACTATGAATGTTACGAGCATTTAGTTATTGAACTTAAACGTCCAACATTAACACTTACACTTAAGGAACTTGATCAAATTCGGGATTATGCATTAACTGTGGCAAAAAATCCGTTGTTTGATAAAGCAACTACTAAGTGGCACTTTTTTTTATTGGGGCAAAAATTCAATGAAGATGTCACTGAAACGTTAAAAAATCAGGTAATCGGAGAAGGAAATTATTATAATGCAGGAAACATATCAATTTCAGTTCTAAAATGGTCTTCAGTAATACAAAAAAATAAGTTTAGATATGAGTTTTTGAAGAAGAAGCTTAATTATGAAGTAAGCAATGATCCTAACTTTACGATGGATTATTTACTTTCAAAACATGCAGAACTTTTCTCCAAATTGAATAAGGAGGCAAAATAATTATGGCACGTTCAAAGAAAAAGCTACTCAGTGATGCCGAAGTAGCAAAAATGCGAGACGTAGAAGCATACACTCATGATGATAAACAGAGGACCAACAACCCTCCAGTAGGAATGGCTCAGTATGACAAGCAGGCTGAGGTAACACGAACCTATCAGTTTGACCCTCATCTAAATCCTACTCTACAATGGGCAGGTAAGGCAGAGGGGGTTTCTTTTGATGTGCCTACTTCCTCCATACATATTCATGAATCTATCAAGCCGCACAAAATTATCCGGTCTGTACAGACTATTGGAGATGAATATGAAGAAATTCAAATGAGTTTGTTCGAAAGTCCAATGGAAAGAATGCGCCGCCGCAGAGATGCTATTGAATTTTATCAGCATAAGGATAAATGGACAAACCGACTAATTGCAGGAGATAGCCTTGTAATTATGAACTCCATGTTGGAAAAAGAGGGCATGGCCGGACAAGTACAGATGGTTTACATAGATCCGCCATATGGCATCAAATATGGCTCCAATTTCCAACCATTTGTGGATAAACGAGATGTTAAAGACAAGAAAGATGAAGACTTGACGCAAGAACCGGAAATGATCAAAGCCTTTAGGGATACATGGGAGTTAGGAATCCATTCCTATCTTACTTATCTGCGTAACCGTTTATTGTTGTCACGAGAATTATTAGATGATTCAGGTAGCGTATTTGTCCAGATTAGTGATGAGAATTTAAATTATGTTCGAGACTTGTTAGAAGAAATTTTTGGCCGTGAGAATTTCTGCGCTCAAATAGTTTTTAAAAAAACTTCTGGTCAGGCAACAAATATTGTAGCAGGAGTATGTGATTATCTGGTCTGGTTTGCGAAAGATAAAACTAGAATCAAAAGTAGGCTCATATATAATATCTTAGGCGACGATGTTTCAGATTCATCGTATAACTGTATAGAGCTACCAAATGGCTCGTGGCGAAGATTAACAAAGGACGAATTATTAGGAAAAGCAGTAATGCCTACTGGTCATCGATTTAGAACTGCAAATCTTACTTCTCAAGGAACTTCTGAAGAAGGCTCTCAGCCTTATAATTTCCAGGGCAAAACATATTTCCCATCGTCAGGAACACATTGGAAGCCTGGTACGAAAAAGTTGTCTTCGCTTGAAAAGGCTGGTCGCCTGATAGGCATTGGAAGCACTCTAGCATATAAACGTTATATTGATGATTTTCCTGTAGTGGCCTTAAATAATATTTGGGCAGATACTGTTCAGAGTACTTTTTCAACAGAAAATATCTATGTTGTCCAAACATATACAAAAGTAATTCAGCGTTGCATTCTGATGACTACTGATCCCGGCGATCTCGTGCTGGACATTACCAGCGGCAGTGGCACCACCGCTTATGTTGCTGAACAATGGGGGCGTCGTTGGATCACATGTGATACATCTCGCGTTGCCATTACACTTGCAAAACAACGATTAATGACAGCAACATTTGATTACTATAAACTTGCACACACGGAACAAGGCGTTGGAAGCGGTTTTATCTACAAAACTGTGCCGCATATTACCTTGAAATCCATTGCGAATAATGAACCTCCAGCGCAAGAAATATTGTATGATCAACCGGAGATTGATAAGAAAATAGTCCGAATTACTGGTCCATTTACGGTGGAGGCTCTGCCGGCGCCTGTAGTAAAACCGCTTGATAATGTAGGCGACCTTGATAATATCGATACAGGAACAAAGCAGACAGATTGGCGTGATGAACTGCTAGTTGCCGGAATCCTAGGCAGAAATGGTGCAAAAATCGAGTTCTTCCGGGTTGAACCATTAGCCGGTACCAAGTTTCTACAAGCAGAAGCGGAGACGAAGGAGGATAAACCCCGTCGAGCTGTGATTTGTTTTGCTGGCGAGACGAAACCGTTGGATTCACGGATGGTGGCTATGGCGCTGGACGAAGCGCAGGAACTACGCCCTGCTCCCAAATTGATCATCTTCGCAGCATTCCAGTTTGATCCCGAAGCAGCCAAAGATATTGATGATTTGAAATGGCCGGACGTTACATTGCTGAAAGTTCAAATGAACACCGATTTGATGACCGATGACTTAAAGAAAAAACGGTCTTCCAATCAAAGCTTCTGGTTGGTCGGGCAACCGGATATCGAGCTGATTGCTGATGGACGAAGTAAAAATCACTATAAAGTACGAGTCAACGGCTTTGATTATTATGATGTAAAAAACGGTATTGTTGAATCGGGTAGTACAGGGCGCATAGCCATGTGGATGTTGGATACGGATTATGATGGGATGTGTATTGAACCAAAACAGGTATTTTTTCCGATGGGCGGGAAAAAAGATGGATGGAATAAGCTAGCTAGGACTTTGAAGGCGGAAATTGACCAGGAGTTAATTGAAAAATACGCGGGTAATGAATCCTTGTGGTTCACTGTCCAGCCAAATTCACAGATTGCAGTAAAAATTATTGATGACCGTGGTATCGAAAGTTTAAAGGTAATAAAGGTAGGTGACCAGTAATGGCTGGCATTGACCAACTTATTATCAATTCTGCTTTCTGTGAACCGACACATCATTGGAAATACAATCTTAATTCTCAGACCTTTAAGCGTGAACAGGGACGTCGTCCTGCTGGTTATTTTATCGCCGGGCAAGGTACCAATCAGTATAATGATATAGGTCAGTTTATCGAACTTCCCTTGGTTAATAAAATTCGTCCACGCGTAAAAGCTTGGCGCGAGGCAGGATATCCCGGCGTGACTGGGATATCCAAGAAGCTGCTTGAGCATTGGAATGATCAAACAGCCAGACAGTATCAATTTTTCTATTGTCAGCTTGATGCTATGGAAACATTGATTTGGCTTGTCGAAGCGCCGGATGTAGAAAAAGTCGGTATTGAAATCAAAGGAGACGGCGGTCTGTTCCAACGTATTTGTACTAAACTTTGTACTGGCGGCGGTAAAACTACAGTCATGGCTATGCTGATTACATGGATGATCTGCAACAAAGTAACCTATCCGAAGGACAAGCGGTTCAGCAAGAATGTTTTCATTGTTGCGCCGGGTCTTACGGTTAGAAGCCGCTTAAGAGTATTATTGACCGGCGGCGAAGATAATTATTATATACAGTTTAATGTCGTCCCGGTCGGGCTGATGGATAAGCTTCGCCAAGGGAAAGTATTGATTACAAATTGGCAGGCCTTAGCTTGGGATGATGAGGAATCGATTAGAAAGCGTAAAAGCGTGGATAAGCGCGGAATAAAAAGTGACGAGGCTTATACGCGTGAAGTACTGGGTGAGATAGCTAATGCCCAGAATATTCTTGTAATCAATGACGAGGCGCATCATGCCTGGCGTTGGAATCCTGAGATAAAAACCAAACTGACCAAAGAGGAAAAAGAAGCAGAGCGAGAGGCCACCATTTGGATCAGTGGCCTTGATCGAATCCATAAGACCCGCCGTATTTTAACTTGCTATGATTTTTCCGCCACACCATTCGCACCGTCCGGTAAGAAGAATGACGAAGAGGCTTTATTCAGTTGGATCGTCAGCGATTTCGGACTTAATGACGGCATTGAATCCGGTCTCGTAAAAACCCCCCGGGTTGTGGTACGCGATGATGGCACTCCGGATGCGAAAACATTCAGATCGAGATTATATCATATCTATGTAGATGAAACAGTGAGAGATGATATCAATCGCTCGGTCAAAGAAGACGAACCCCTGCCGGATCTTATTACACAGGCATATTATTTATTAGGGAAAGACTGGCTGGAGCTTTATAAAGACTGGAAGGGTGCAGGCGAAACTGTGCCGCCTGTAATGATAACGGTTGCCAATCGTACCGAGACAGCAGCGCGTATTAAATATGCATTTGACCACAAACGTATCCCGGTGGAAGAACTTTGTATTCCTGAACTGACCATTCATATTGATTCCAAGACGATGGACTCGGCAGAAGGAATTGAGGTTGAATCTGATTCGGTAGTTACCAATGAAGACGGCGAATCTGAAGAAGAGAGCGGAACAAAGAAACTAAGCAAAAAAGAAGCAGCCGCCATTTTACGGGACACTGTGGACACAGTTGGTCAGCGTGGAAAGCGTGGCGAGCAAATCCGCAATGTTATTTCTGTCGGTATGTTGTCCGAGGGCTGGGATGCAAAGACAGTTACGCATATTCTGGGTTTAAGAGCATTTTCAAGCCAGCTGTTATGTGAACAGGTGGTTGGTCGCGGTCTGCGCAGGACATCCTATGATCGGGCAGACGGCAGTGATATGTTCACTGCTGAATACGTTAATATCTTCGGTATTCCATTTACTTTCCTACCTCATGAATCCGATGAAAGTGGACCAGGACCTACTCCCCCGCCCAAGACACAGATTGAAGCTTTAAAAGATAAAGTCAAATACCAGATAGAGTGGCCCAATATCCTGCGTTTGGATCGGGAGTTCAAGCCGAAACTTTCAGTGGATTTGGATAATATTGATACATTGGAACTTAAAGCTGAAGATACGCGGCTGCGGGCTGACCTTGCGCCGATTATTGAGGGTAAGACGGACTTGATGAAGTGTACGGAAATCGACCTGCAAAAACTCGATGCAGAACTTCGCATGCAGAGAATAATCTTTGAGACGGCAGGTCAGGTCTATGACCTTATGAAATCATCATGGAAAAGTGGAGGCACAAAGTTTGCATTATTGGGTCAGGTGATACGGCTTGTGGAAGATTTCCTGAAGTCCGGTGCAATCGTCATTAATCCTCCGTTGTTCAATACAGATCCTGTACGTAAACGCATTCTTTATATGATGAGTATGAACAAGATTGTGCAGCACCTTTGGAGTTTCATTAAACTGGAGCAGACTGAGAAAATTGTACCAGTTTTTGATCCAGGCAAAAAGGTTCGCAGCACCGGCGATATGATAACCTGGTACACCAGCAAACCTTGCTTTATTACAAAAAAATCCCACATTAGTCATTGTGTTTTTGACAGCGCATGGGAAGCAACAGAGAGTTATATATTGGAGAAAAATCCTCACGTAGTGGCATGGGTCAAAAACGATCATCTTGGTTTTGAAATTGTCTACATATTTGATGGTGTGGTTCGGAAATACACACCTGATTTTCTGATAAAGCTGGACAATGGGAGGATGCTGATTCTGGAGACAAAGGGGCAGGAACCCCGCCGAGATAAAGAAAAAAGAAAAGCATTGACAGAGTGGGTTGAAGCAATAAACGGCCTTGGCGATTACGGTGAATGGTATAATGATGTGTCCTATAATGTTACAGATGTTGATGGAGTAATTGCAAAATATTGTCATACAATTTCTCTGTAAAACTGCATCTCAATATATAAATATCGATAACTTCCTGCTGGTTATACAAAAATATACCGAAATTAACGAGCTAAATTCGCAAATCCTCAACGAGCTGATACAAAAGATTGTGGTATACGAAAAGTCAGATAATCCTGGCGGAAGCAAGAGTAAGAGGATGGATATCTCATGAGGAAATTTATTTCCGTAATATGGAGGATTGAATATGTCGAACTTAAATGCTGAGGAATAATAAATCGTTTGAAAGCATTAAGCATATTCGGGAAAGTGGGAACGAATTTTGGTATGCTCGTGAACTTGCAAAGGTTCTGGATTATACAGAGTGGCGTAATTTTCAGAAGGTAATTGATCGGGCCATACTTGCCTGCAAAAACAGTGGTTTAAGCGTTTTAGACCATTTTGTTGAGGTCAACAAAATGGTCGAGATCGGTAGTTTAACTCAAAGAAAAGTCAAAGATTATGAACTTACTCGATATGCATGTTATTTGACTGTTCAAAACGGCGATCCGAGAAAAGAAATAATTGCTTTGGGCCAAACATATTTCGCTATACAGACACGCCGCCAGGAAGTTCAGGATGCCTTTAATCATCTTGATGAAAATAATAAACGATTAGTTGTTCGCGGAAACGTCAAACAGTGGAATCAGCTTTTTGCTGAAGCAGCGCATAATGCCGGTGTGTGTTGTTTAATCGGTTGATTTTTCATTTAGCTGGGGTAATGAAATAAATGCCATTATAGCTGAATCTACTTATTTAATGGGTTATAATTTATTTTGAATAGTCGAAATAGTATAACGCAAAAAGGAAAAAAAGTACTTGAAAAACGAAAAAAATTTTACCAAAAAGGTAAAAATATTTGCGTTTTTATAAGGGGTGGAATATAATTAAGATAAAGTATAAGAATAAAAAGATACAGAAGCAATGTACTGATTATTGCTTAGCAAAAAAAGATTTTGGCGTTCAAGTTGCAGAAAAGCTTTTTAGTTTAATTGAATTTATAAATAATGCTTGTAATTTAAACGATGTTGCAGTTATCCCAACACATCATCTGCATCCATTACATGGAGCAAGAAACGGTGAGTTTTCTTTGGATTTAGGCAGAAGATTGGGATGGCGTTTAATTGTTATACCTTTAAACGACGAAGGAAACAAATGGGATACAAACGATATAAGCATTATTTATAAATCAACCTCTGTAATCTTGGTTTTGGAGGTATCAAACCATTATGAGTAAAACTGAATATAAAGAATTAATTGCGTTTCATCCTGGCTATTATTTGAAAGACATTATTGATGATATGGGCATTACGCAAGATGAATTTGCAAAAAGATTAGGTACAACTGGTAAGCATTTAAGCGATTTGCTAAATGGTAAATGCAGTTTATCAAAAGAAATTGCTTTGAATCTTTCAATTATGTTTGGAACGACGCTTGATGTATGGCTTAATCTGCAAAAAACCTATACTGAAAAAGTTCTTGAGATTGAGCGCAGGAAGGCGGAAGATATTGAAGTTGAGTGTGTTAATCTGATTGACTACTCTTTTTTTGTTAATCTAGGTGTTGTACCTAAGACAAGGCTGGCAGCTGATAAAGCAAAAGAGTTATTAAAGTATTTCAAAATATCTTCTTTTGAAGTTTTCAAACAACCGGATTTTCTTGTCAGCTATAGAACTGCGATTCAAACAGTTGGTGAAAAAAATATTATTAATTCAAATGCTTGGGTGCAAACTGCTTTAAACATTGGTAAAGAAATAAAAACAAGTAAATACGATTCCAAAAAGCTAAGAAGTCATTTAGATGAAATAAGGGGTATGACTGTGCAAGACCCAAAAGAGTTTTACCCTAGATTAGTAGAAGTTTTTGCATTATGCGGGGTTGCTTTTGTAGATTTGCCGCATTTAAAGAATTCTGGGGTTAATGGTGCTGTTAAATGGCTTAACAAAGAAAAGGTTATTTTAGCGATTAATGACAGAAGAAAATATTTAGATACTTTTTGGTTTTCCTTGTTTCATGAAATTGGGCACGTGTTACAAGAAAAAATAACAATGTTAATTGTTGGTAGAGATGTGGCAGAGATGGATGAAACAAATAAAGCGTTGGAAGATGAAGCCGACAGATTTGCACAAAATATTTTACTGCCGGAAGAGGCTTTCGCAAAGTTTGTTAATGCTGGGGATTTTTCAGAATGGCATATAAGAGAGTTGGCGGCTAGGATTAATATACATCCAGGTATAATTGTTGGTCGCTTACAGAAGGATAATCATATTGGATTTGATAGATTGAATAGTCTTAAAGGTAAGTATGTTATTGCATAGTTAATAATACAAGCATTCAAACAATTGAACGAGAGGAAATCCGCAATCTCAGAAACTCAAAGAAGAAGCTGATGCTGGACGAATAGAGGTATTTCTGATAACATTTTGATAACAGAAAATCGGCAAGCGCCGGATAATATGGAAAACAGATACAAAAAGCATAAGGAAAAGCATAAATGACTAAACAAATATGTTTAGTAAAAGTTTAGGTTTGCTGAGTGGGAATAACCATAATAAAACCGGAAACCAGCACGAATGCTGGATTTCCGGTTTTATTTTTTTGCCCGTGGCTCTACTTTGGCTCTAATATTTTAAACTACCTTTAAATCGTGGAAAACACGCTCGGCCTGCAGGCTCTCTGCGACCTCTTTTTCGTTGTAGACCTCACCGTCGTCATCGATGGGCGCAGCCCCACGGACAATACCGTTTTTATGCCGGTTTAGCTCCCGAGCGATGTCTTGGCTCTTGCCCGGATAGAGATGGGCATAAGTGCGGTCTACTTCTTCCGGAGTGTCACCGATCCGCTTGGCAATAGCGTGCGTTCGGTATCCCAGCTCGATCAGTAAGGAAGCATGAGAATGTCGCAGGTCATGTACTCGGATTCGTTCGACACCGGCCTTCTCTGCCAGACGGTCCAGCTCCTTATTAAGCGCTGTCTTAGTGAAATAGAATATCCTGTCATCCTTTCCCAGACCGTAGAGGGCGTTCATGTAGTATTTCAGCTCCTGGTAGAGGAAATCCGGCATGGAGACGACCCTGACGCTGTTCTCTGTCTTGGGATCGTCGAAGATGTCCTCCCCGTCCTTGCGCTTGAAAGTTTCGTTGATATCAAGGGATTGGATAGCGTCAAGTACCTTCTTAGGGCTGAGAGCCAGACATTCTCCTTCACGTATGCCTGTCCAATATAGCGTCATGAAAGCGGCATGATAAGCCGGATGCTCTTCACAGGCTATAACCTCATTGAATTGGTCGAGCGTCCAGAACTTCATCTCGTCGGCCCGTTTTTTGCCGATGGCCTTCACCCGGGCGCAGGGATTCTTGGGCAGGTTATAATATTCCACCGCGAAGTTTAGTATAGCACTGAGCTGGCTGTTAATGGAGCGCAGGTATGTCGGTTTATAAGACTTCCCTTCTTTACTTTTCGGGTTTTTCTTCTTCAACATAAGGTTCTGCCAGCGCCGGACATCAGCATTTGTAATCTCGGAAATTATCTTAGCCTTAAAAACCGGCAGTACATGTGTATCAATCATGCTTTTCTTTGTATCCTGGGTAGAACCTCTCACCCGATTCTCGAAATCCTCATAATAAAGATCTACCAGCGACTCAAAGGTCATATTGGGACTTCCACTGACTTTAAGCAAAAATTGTCTTTCAAACTCTTTAGCGTCTCTCTCCAGCTTAAATCCACGTTTTTTCTTCTTATGTTTCACACCTTTCCAGTCGGTATAGTAAAACTGGGCTGTCCAGGTTCCTCGTTCTTCATCCTTAGTAGCCGGCAAAGGATCCACCTCCTTTAATAAAATAGCCCTGCCCCCGAAGGGGTGGGGCCTTAGTTATTTAGCAGCCAATTCAGCTTGTCAATGATTTCCGTATATCGTCTATTTACCTCAACCTCAGGGAGCATGGCGCGGCTGTGGCGCTTTAAATACTCAACACTCTTGCCGGCGTTCTGCCGGGCCAGCTTCCTGCAAGTGATGTTATATCGCTCGTTCAGCGGATAAAGAAAATGAACCTGGACGAATCGACTATCCTCCGCGACTATATATTTTTCCTTCACGGCCGGCTGGTTTTCCTTTTTATATTGAATGGTATAGGGTTTCGAGGCGAGCGCCTGGTCGAAATATTCAATATAGGAATTCCAGCGGTTTAAATAGTCCAGCAGGACCAGGTTCATAGTGATTAGCTTTCGGTCGTAGATTTCGGATTCCAGCTCCGGTATCAAGCCGGAATTATGCTCTATGACACTTTGGGCAAAACCTATAAACTCCAGGCCCTTCTCGTATTCCCGGCTCCGGAGGAAAAACTCGGCTACCCAATTACACAGGGGATAGGAGAGCAGGAGCCTGAGCCCAAGAAATGGGTCTTTAAATTGTGAGATTTGCGCCGCGAGGTTCCCGATCATTTCGTTATTTCCGGGACCCCGTCACCGGTTCTCTTGATCATGGCGATGTTGTAGGGATCACCGGCGTTAACGGTGGCCTTGTCTTTGTAGAACCAAACAATAACATCACGCCATTTGTTATTGTCCAACTTGTTGAACACCCACAGGAGCTGGTTGTCGGAGGCGTCAGCGGCCGCCATGACCCGGAACGAATGGTTTTTCAGATCTGTACCGTAGTCCTGGTCGTTTATGACTTCATATGGGATGCTGTAGTCAGGCGTCGGCGCAGCGGCAGGGTCAGATGCATGCTTAGCTTCCTTAGTGCAGCCGGCTAAGGCCATAAAAGTGAAAATCACAACTACCAAAGCTGTAAACCATCTCGTTTTCATCAGCATTCCTCCCCGGTCAGTATTTTATCTTATATTCCAGCAATTGTTCGGACACTTCCAAGGTTGCAGCTATTTGGCTCAAAACATATCCTTCCAGCAGTTCCGGTTCCAAAGCATTATCAGCAATTAGTAATTCAGCAGCAAACCGATTGGCCTCAGTCTCTATTCGATCAGTTAAAAGGTAGGTGTGGGAATCCAGAAAGACGGCATTGGTTTTTCGGTGAAGGATTGCATGTCCAAGTTCATGCGCGCATACCTGACGTTTAATGACATCCGGAAGATTGATATTAATATGAATTAAGCGCTTTCTAAATTTATATTGATAAATGCCGCGTATACTTCCCAAATCACTGTATCGGATTGAGATATCTAATATTCTGCAAAGCGCAAAAGGGTCATTTGTTTCATGTTTCCGGACAAGTCTTGCTACGACTCTTTTTACGTCCATATACTGGCGCCCGCTACTTCTTAAATTTTTTCGGGGTATATTTTTCTTTCGCCTCTTCTTTAGCGAGAATCATACCCTCTTCGAGTGCGGCCATCACCTTCACCAATGTCTCGTTGTCACTGATTTCCCCGTCAAACGCCATCCCTAAAGAAGTCATCATCAGGCTTTTGATCCGCTTAGACTCTTCTTTTATTTTCTCCATGTCCTTAGAATTAAGGGTCATTTTATACTTCTTCTCTTTCCTTACTTTACTGATGCCAAGAATATAGTCTGCTGATTCGTCGAATATTTCGCTCAGTTTTACAATGGTTTCATCGGTTAGCGGCGTCCGGCCGCTTTCGTATTTTGAGACCGCCGGACCATTGACGTTCAGCCGGTCGCCCAGCTCGGCCTGGGTCCATCCCATCTCCTCGCGGAGTTCTTTAATCCTATTAATATTTACCACCGCCCTTTTAAGGCAATTATAAATTATCCTAATAGGAAAAATAAAATATTCTTCCTAACTGGAAAATTTCTTATGTAAAACGGTTGACAACTTTCCAAATAGGAAAGTATAATTAAATTATCCTACTAAGATATACCAATAAGGGAGGGATATTGAAGTGCTTATCGGTCTCCGAAATGCCCGGCTTGATAAAAAAGTTCCTGCCAGGAAACTCGCTGATCTGCTTGAACTCAAAACAGAAGCGGCTTACTACAAAAAAGAGACGGAAGCAGTTCCGACGACAGTTCGCGAAGGTGAAAAGCTCGCGAGATTTCTTGGTAAAACGATGGATGAGCTTTTTTGTGCCGAAAAATCTTCCTAATAGGAATTTTAATAGATTAAACTTTCCGAACGGGAAGATTTGAAATCATTATAAGGCAAGAAGTAGGTGAAATATATGCCAAGAAAAGCCACAAAAGCTGCTGATAGCGTGTATTATCTCGCACGAATCGAGGCCGCTGCGTGCAACGACAAATTAAATAGCCGGGAAGGCGCTGCGGAGATCATCGGCATCGACCGCACCAGGCTCGCCCGCATTGAACTCGGTAGCCTTGATCCGTATCCGGAAGAGGTCATGCTGATGGCCGACGCTTACAACGCCCCGGAGCTCGGTAATCATTTCTGCTCTTGCCAGTGTCCGCTCGGCCGGCACACAGTGCCGCAAATTGAGCTGGCGGAGCTGGACCGGTTAACACTGCAGGTGCTGTCGGCCTTTCAGCGGGTGACAACTATCAAGGACACACTGCTGGATATCGCCTCCGACGGCGTGATTGAGGACAAGGAGCGGCCCCAGCTCGATCAGGTTCTGGGAGCCCTCGACCTTATCTCCAAGAACGCCCAGTCCCTTAGGCTTTGGGCTGAGAAAAACATCAAGTGAGGAGGAATACAAATGGCATTTTATACGGTTAACGATGTGATGGCCCTGCTTGATGTCTCCCGGTCGAAGGCTTACAAAATCATTCAGGACCTGAATAAGGAGCTTAAAAAGAAGGGGTATATCACGGTCGCCGGCAAGGTGCCGAAGAAGTTTTTCCGTGAGAAGTTCTACTGCGATGCAGAAGATATTCCGGAGCCGGTCGCGATGGCCAACTGACCGGAAAGTAACCAGAGGGGGAGCGAACAATGCATGAAAGCCAAATGTGTCAAATGCCTTCGAATGTGGAACATCAGCATACTAAGCAAAATTCCAAAGGAAGGGTACATATGCCCTTACTGCACGTCAAAAAGCGAGCCATTAAAAAGGCCGTTGCCAAGGCCGTCCTATTCCTTGTCAAAGTAGGAATATCATTGTTTGCGGCCTGGCTTATTTCTTTATGGGCTATCCCAGCAGCATACGCCGAGAGAGGATATTCCGCTGTTGGCGGAGAGTGGATGCTTATTCTGTCCGCTGGCGCCCTGACATTCTGGGCGGTTACCAGGTGGCTTGATATAAGGATTAAAAAATGGAGAAGGAGGTCCAGAAATGCTGTACAGAATCTGCCCTAACTGCGGATCCGCACTCGACCCTGGTGAAAAGTGCGACTGTGAGGGTAAAACCTTACAGCCCGTAAATCAGGAGCCTAGGCGCTTGTCGCCTTACGACAGGACGAGGGCCCAGGTATATGCTACCGGGAATAAGTGGGCGATGGAAAATTTCAACGCTACCCACAATTAAGGAAAGGAGAATCGAGATTGAGTAACTTAAAAGTTCTTGTGGAAGAGGAACTGCGCTCCGAAATTTCGATCGAAGAAATGGAACGAGCCGAACGCCGGGCCCGTCAGAAGTTGGACTGGATAATCAAGCGAGAAGGAGACGCCAATGGGGAACGTCTCAAGCCCTGGTACCTGGTTCATTTAATTTCCGAGGCGGTATGCCAATATAGACTTTCAGCAGAATGCCTACTCCTCTACGGACGGGCAAAAGAAAAAGATTGCGCCGCCCTGTGAAGCAAACGCAATCCGTTGTTTGATAAATATTTATGACTCTACTTTAACATGAAAATTTTAACAAATCAAGATTTTGGAGGGATATAAATGCAAAACACCCTTATGGAAGTTCAGAGCAAATTCAGCGGCGCAGACGTCAATCTGCTCATGCCGATCAGCAACGAAGCGCAGATCAACCCTTTTTATAAATTCACCGTCATGGAAGTCAAAGCCGATGTGTCCGAGAAGTCCGGCGATATTTTTAAGGTCGGCAGCGTCAAAACCGGAACTGCAAACGGCAAGGACATCTATTCCGACGTATTCTCCCCGGCCAAGCCGCTGCTCATGAAGCTGGCAGCCGCCGCCGGCATCCAATTCGATCCTAACAACACTTTCGGTACCTTCATCACCAAGAACTGCTATAAGGCCAAAGCCTATGGCGCTATGCGCATGCCGGATGGTACCGGAAAAACCCACTGCGACGAGAAAGTTATCAATCTGGATGATGAAGAGGATCGCTTCCGGCTTGAATTCATGGACAAAGCCTTGCAAGGTATTACCGAGCAGAAAGCAGCTCAGGAGGCCGCTAAGTTATTCAAAGGTGAGTGGGTAGACGCTGAAGACAAATGGGGAAAGAAATGCAAAGCCTTTAAGATTGCTGACGAGGACCGGCAGAAATATATCGACCGTTCCGTGCTGGTCAACATGACCCTGCTGCGCAAAACCTTTGCCGAGAAAGCCATGACCGGAGCTATACTGCGTGTGATCCGCGCGCTGATCGGCATGAAAGGCACCTATACCCTGGAAGAGCTGAAAAAGCCTTTCGTCATTCCGCGCGTGACATTCAGCCCGGACTATAACAACCCAGAAGTACGCCGGGCAATGTTGGAGCAGGGTATGTCCTCGGTAACCAATATGTTCGGCGGATCCAGAGCTTTGGCCGCGGCACCCTCTTATCTCGACCAACCTGCCCGGGAAGATTTCAACCCGGAGGATTTCTCAACAAACGCTGCTTTTGCCTCCGATGCACTTGATCCGGATGATTCTCCCTTTGGCAGCGCCGAGGACTTCTCTGATCCCGAATCTGACCCCGAAGAGGAACAGAATGCAGCAACGATAGACCAAAACGACCCGAACCAGTGCCAGAAATGCGGCGCCAAAATTACCGATAAAGTATCAACCTTTGCCATTAAGAATTTCGGGAAGCCTCTATGCATGAGCTGCCAGCATAAAGGGGGTGCTGCCCAATGATTGCTTTGAAAATTACTACCGATTGCAAGATTAAGAAAATAGATCTTCAAGATCCCTTATACCAAACGGTTAAAGAATCTATGGGTGGACCTCTTGAAATCTTACATCCAGAAAGTCTTCCTTCTTCTTTCTGCATGGTTACTGCAAAGAAAGGAATTGGAAAAGAATCATCGTTTAATCCGGTCGCTTGCTATTTATATCAGGCAGATATTTATGAAAATCCTATTATTGGTGACGTCATCGTCATGCGAAAAAAGATGACTGAGAATGGGATTGCCCTTATCGGTCTAAAAGAACAAGAAATCAATACACTTACCAGAAGTTTTAACAGCGTTATAGCAATGATTCAGCAAAATATGCAGTTGCAGGAGGCGCTGTGATGAAAATTCTTCATACCTCCGATTGGCATATCGGCAATTACCCTGGTCCTGAATTAAACGGCGTCAATTTGCGAGGCAATGACATCTATAACTGCCTCGGCTTCATGGTTAACAAGGCTCGGAGCGAGAACCCCGATTTGATTGTGGTTTCCGGCGATATTTTTCACGCTGCCAAGGTGTGGGCCGACCGGGGACTGAACGAGACCTATCACGCGATCAATATTATCCGTAAGCTTTCCGATGTTGCGCCTGTGGCGATTCTCCGCGGTACACCGAATCATGACGGCGACGAGCATTTTCAAATGTTATATGAGGTTCTTGGTTCTGATCCGGACATTACTATTCTAGATAAACCGGATGTTACCCATATTGTCACCAAAAACGGCCCTGTCAACGTTGCCGCCCTGCCTGGGTTTGAGCGTGGATTCTTCCGGGCGAAGTTTCCGGGTCTCTCCAAAGAGGAAGAGAACCAGGTCTTTACCGAGGAGCTTGGCAAGATTGTCCTGAGCCTGAAAGCCGCCTGCAATCCTGGTTACCCTTCCATCCTGCTGGCGCATTACACTGTGCCAGGATGCAACACCGAGAGCGGACAGGTGCAGTTTTTCTCCCAGTTCGAGCCTGTTATTCTCCCGGAAGTTCTGGATGCTGCTGGATTTGACCTGGTGGCACTCGGCCATATTCACCGGCCTCAATGGGTACAGAGCTGCCGTAATACTTATTACGCCGGCGCTATCAATGCACTAAACTTCAACGACGAAGGTCAGGAAAGAGGATTCTGGATTCACACCCTTCGGAAACCCGTCCTTGAAAGTGAATTCATACAAACTCCAGCCCGAGAATTTATCACCTTACGATTAGCAGACGAGGAGATTGCAAGCTGCAATTTTGGAGATTTTAATTTAGTAGCCCGTAATCACTGGGATTTCCCCCCTCTCGAAGCTCCAAACGCTATTCAGGATAAAATCGTCCGAGTGCTTTATACCTGCACAGACGAGCTCAATAAGGCTTTTAACAAGGCCCTGCTCGAAAAGCGTCTCTACGATGATGGTGCCTTCTGGGTACAGGAAATCACACCGGAGAAAATCACCATCACGGTCAACCGTAACGAGCTGTCCGAACATAACTCCCCGGAAGACAACCTGCGGGAATACTTGATGGAAAAAGCGGTTCCGGATGACAAAATCGCCGCGCTGATTGAAGCTGCCCGGCCAGTTATCGACGAGGCGGCCGCCGGCAATATTACGGCCTCTCTGACCGGGCTGTTCGTCCCGGTGGAAATCGAGGTCCGCAACTACCGCAACTATGCCGAGGAAACGTTCAACTTCAACGACATCACATTTTGCACCATCAACGGCAAGAACGGTGCCGGCAAGTCTAGCCTGTTTATGGACGCCATGCTTGATTGCTTATTTGAGGAGCCGCGCGAAGGCGACCTGACAGGCTGGATCAGTAACGGCGAGAAGGCACGCTCCGGGAGCATCAAATTTACCTTCAAGATAGGTGGCCGGATTTTCCGGGTTACCAGGACCAGGACGAAGAGCGGCAGCGGCACCCTAAATCTGTCCGAGTATGATAAAACGGCTGAAGACAACTGGGCCAACCGGTCGGAAGAGCGGATGCCCCTCACCCAGGCAAAAATAATCGACATCCTTGGCATGGACAGTCTGACATTCCGGAGCTGCGCCCTGATTATGCAGGATCAGTACGGCCTTTTTCTGCAGGCGGACAAAGAAAGCCGCATGGCCATCCTCGGCAATATCTTAGGCCTTGGCGTGTACGGCGAAATGGAAGCCATCGCCAGGGATAAGGCTGCCGAAGTCAATAAGCAGATCCGTCAGAAAAATGACGAGCTGGAAAAGCTATCAGCTAACCTGCCGGACGGGGACGATATCCAGCTGAAGATATCCGAGGCCAATACCGCCATCGAAGATAAAACCACTCAAATTAAAATGTTTACAGTGGAGGCCGACGCCCTCAAGCTCCGCTTGAATTCCAAGCTGGAGGCGGCTGCACGCGCCTTTAAACTGCAGAACGATGTCGAGAATCTGCGCATGAAAAAGACTGCCACAGAGGGCACCAGAGGCGAGCAGGTCCTGATATTGGACAATTCAAATATCATCTTGTCCCAAGAGCAGACCATCCTCGATGGTGTCGCCAAATACCACGGCCTGTTGGAAAAGGAAAAAGAATTGCTCTCGAGTAAGGCGCTTTTTGATTCTAAGCTGACCGAATATGGCAAGCTGCAGACAGAATTGCAGAGCACCCAGCGAGAAATAAACAGTCTCAAAACGGAGCTGGACGGCCTGATGTCAAGGCGCGCACCGCTTGCGGCGAAGATTGCCCTGACTGCTGAGCTTGAAGTTCTGCATGACACTTATCTGGCCGAGAAGGCTATGCTTTCCTCCCTCGAGGGAATTTCCAACGACTACATCCGGCTCAGTAACGAGATTGCCACGGCCGAGAAGACCAAGAGCTCGATGCAGTCTCAGTACAATACGGAATACGCCCAGCGGATCGCCGAGTACAAGGCCATTAAGGAAAAGGCTGCCATTCTCGAAAACAGTGGGTGCATTGATCAGGCGCGCGCGACCTGCCGATTCCTGGCTGATGCTCAGGCCGCCAAGGCCAAGATTGAGCCTTATAAGGAAGATTGCCACAAATGGGACGAAGATCAGAAAGCCAAACTTGCTGAAGCTCAAGCCCAGCTCGACAGCCTAAACCAGAAGCGCGATGCCCTAGGCTATGACCCGGAAGCTATCAAAACCAAGCGCCAGACGGTTGCTGAACTCGAAGCGAAATCCAGAGAATATGAAGCTCTGGCCGGTTACCAACAGCAAATCAATCTCATTGACGAGCGTGTTGGTGCCATTAACCTGAAGCTCTCCGAGCTGGCTGAAACAGCAATTAACCTAACCTGCGCCATCAAAGAAGCATCACAGGAATTGGAAGGCATGACCGTCGCCGCTGAGCAATACAACGCCCTACAGGCGGAAATCGCCGGCGCCAAATCATGGCTCGATAAGGAAAAGCTGCTACCGGTCGCCCGGGAGAAAAAGGCCATCGCCGAAGCCAGAATCTTGGAACTCAACGTCGAGCTGTCGCAGATTGAATCTGACATTGTGGCTAAACAGCAGGAGCTGGAGACAGAGAACCAGACAGCCGCAGGGAGCGAAACGCTCAAAGCCGACCTGGCCATCATCGAGGGTAATCTCTCGACCTTGCAGACGGAAATCCAGAGCCTATCTATGGAAATCGGCGGCCTGAATAAACAGCTGGAAACCATGAAAACTTCTCAGGCTGAAATCGTGCGCATCCAAGCTCTGGTCAAAGACCTGGCGGACAGCTCAGCTCTCTATGAAGAACTAAAAAAAGCTTTCTCGCAGGACGGTGTGCCCCACAATATCATCCGCTCCATCGTTCCCCAGATTGAAGCTACGGCCAACAATATCCTAGGGCAGATGTCCGGCGGAAAAATGAGCATGGAATTTGTAACCGAAAAAGTTCTCAAAAGTAACAACAAAAAAGAAGTCGTTACCCTGGATATCATCATCAATGAGGCCGGCGGTCGACTTCCGTATCTGTCCAAATCCGGCGGCGAGCGTGTCAAAGCTGCTCTGTCTGCTATCCTCGCCCTGGCGGAAATCAAGAGCAGCCGCGCCGGCATTCAGCTCGGCATGCTGTTTATCGACGAACCTCCATTTCTTGATGCTTCGGGTATTCAGGCTTATTGTGATGCCCTTGAAACCATCCAGAGCCGGTATAAAGGACTAAAAATCATGGCCATAACCCATGACCCGACTATGAAAGCCCGCTTCCCTCAGAGTATCGACATCGAGAAGACGGATGAAGGAAGTAAGGTTATCTATTCGTAAAAATACAGAAAAGGCCGGGGAATCAAGGCCCCGGCCCAGCCCTGGGGGAGGTGAAATTTTGGCAAGGCCGACAAAACAGACAGTGGAGTATTTTCCCCACTTTGTGACATCCAGCAAGACCAAAGACATCTTGCAGGACAAATACGGCAACGACGGTTATTCCTTCTGGTTCAAGCTCTTGGAGCTGCTTTGCCGGACCGATGGACACTATTATGACTGCAGGGAAGAAACTGACTGGGAATATTTTCTTGCCTATCAAAAAGTCAGTGAGGAAATGGCTCGGACAATCTTAAACAAGCTTGCCGAAATGAACAATATTGATCGCCTGCTCTGGTCAAATCGCATTATTTGGTGTCAGCAATTGGTAGACAATTTGTCATCAGTTTACTCCAAAAGGACAGTTTCCGCACCGAAAAAGCCGGTTATTGACGAGTTTCCGAACCGAAACCCCCCCGATAACGGGGTTATCGGTACCGATAATCCACAAAGTAAAGTAAAGGAAAGTAAAGTAAAGGAAAGTATATTTCCCCCCTTACCCCCCGAGGGGGATGAACAAGCCGGGCAGATTAACAATCCGCCTAAAAGAACCCCTCGCAAAAAAGCGGAGCTGACCAAAGAGCAGGAGAAGTCGTTCAAGCAGTTCTGGGATATCTGGCCTCATAAGGTAAGCCGCGGACAGGCGGAAATCACCTGGGTCAAGCTGAATCCCAGCGAAGAATTCTTAGAAGTGATTCTGGCCGGTGTCAAAAGGGCAATCAAGCACGATCACAGATTCAGACCCGGCGGATATATGCCTCATCCGTCCACCTGGCTCAATGCTAAAGGATGGCTTGATGAATTTACAGGAGATGGTTCAAATGCAGGAAATAGGTCAAATACTGAGCAACCAGGATTCGTTCCCAGTTCCGGATTCCGGAACAAACCGAAATAATGTTCTAACCACAGCCGAGGCGGAGGAGCTGGGCTTAAGATTCAGAACACAGCCGCCTGAACCGAAAACCTGCCAATATTGCGGGAAAGTTCTCTACCACGAAGGCATTCGGTTCGCCGATGTAGTGTCCTTCTGGTCTCCCAGCCCGAAGCGCTGCTCTTGCCCGGAAGCCCAAGCCTATTGGTCGGCATACGACAGTGAACAGCAGCGGATACAGGAACAAGAGGAAATCGCCCGCCGGCGCGCGGCAACGCAGGAGAAGATTGACCAGCTGATCGGGCGCAGCGGCTTGAAAAAGCGGTTCAAGAACCGGACTTTTCAGACCTTCAAGGCCGAAACGCCGAAGCAGAAGAAAGCCTATGCCGTTGCCAAAGAGTACGCAGACCGGTTCTTTGAATTCTACCAGCGCGGTGAAGGCCTTTACATCGAAGGCACCAATGGTACCGGCAAGACCCATCTCGCTGCAGCCATCACTCTGCAGCTGATCAACGAAGGTATTCCAGTGGTCTGTAAAACCTCGATAGAGCTTCTGGACAACATCAAACAGGCCTTCGACGGCAGTCAGGTAAGCGAGTACGACATTCTGAAAGTTTACAAACAGGTTGACCTGCTGATTATCGACGATCTTGGGAAAGAGCAGTGCACGGACTGGTCCATGTCGATCCTGTACTCCATCTTAAATGACCGGTATGAGGATTTACGTCCGACCATTATCACGACGAATTTCAATGAAGAGACTTTAATCCGGAACCTGACCCCGCGAGGATTTGACAGCTCGAAGGTTATCGCTATCATCAGCCGCTTAAGGGAAGTTTCCACGGTCATCACCATGGCCTGGGAAGATTTCAGGAGCTGCGGATATGAGTAAGCCGGCGGTTATCATGGACTACCAAAAAGAGATTGTCAAAGTCCTCACCGCATTAAGCTATCGTCACTCCCTCTGGCAGGTTTTCACGGATTTCGTAGAAATGGCGGCCGTGGCCATCAGTAATTCGGTGGACGCTATCCACAAGCAAAATAGGGAAACGCGGTACCTGGAGATCATCGGCAAATACAACAAAGACGAGCAGCAAATGTTTCCAAAGATGATGGCGTACCTGGTAGAGGCGCTGGAAGATAGCCTGAAGTTTGAGGGCGGCCCGGTCGATGTTCTTGGCCAGATATTTCACGAATTGGAGTTGCACAACAAATGGAAAGGCCAATTTTTCACCCCGACACCAGTCTGCGAAATGATGGCCATGATGACCTTCGGAGAGGGACAAGAGGTTAAGGAAAAAGGATTTGTGCCGGTCGGAGAACCATGTGTTGGTAGCGGTGCTATGGTTCTGGGATTCGCCAAGGCTATGAAAAATAAGGGATTTAACTACTGCAACCAGATGGTTGTCACAGCGACGGACGTTGACATGAAATGCGTCCATATGGCCTATGTGCAATTCGCACTCTACGGGATCCCTGCAGTAGTCATTCACGGAAACACTCTGACGATGGAAGAATGGTCCCGGTGGTATACCCCGGTTTATCTGCTGGACGGATGGATCTGGCGGAGCCAAGGAAGCAATACAACCGCCCGGAATGCAGACGATGAAGCGCTGAAAATGGTTGACGAGCCGATATACGCCGCTGTGTGCGAGGTGATTGCCGGCGAGAAAATCGCGGCCGCCGAAGCGAAAAATGTTATCGAAGAGGACGAAATCGTTATCGAACAGCCCATATTTGAGTTCAGAGAAGAGAAGAACGGGCAGTTGAGCCTGTTTTAAGGAGGTTTCATCATGAGTGAAATAAATGCCGAACAAAAATGCCGGGTTTGCGGATGCTCGAATGAAAGCGCCTGCATGACCGAGGAAGGGGCTTGCTATTGGGTTGAATCTGACCTTTGCAGCGCCTGCGCGGACGAAAATTCTAAAGAGTATACAGGGGAAGAAGAGACCGAAGACGATGAGGAAGAAATCATGGACGATGAAGTGACCGAAGAGGCGGAAGAAGTAGCTGACCATGAACCGGAAACCATCAATAATGTCATAGAAATGCCGGAGCGGTTTCCTGAAGCGGCCGTTGCTAAGATAGCCCAGGAGCTGAAGGATTTCAAAGGCGACAACAAAGCGACTGCAGTCTCCAAATTCGTGGCATCGACTCTGACGCACTTCTGCGAGGAAAATGACAGGTTTGCCGAGGTCGTCTATAAAACCTCACGAACGCTTTCCGACTGCTGCGCCGAAATCATGGCAGGCGTCGGTACCCATGTTTCGGACATCGATGTTTACCGCGGCGCTGTCCGGTCGTATTTCCCGAACGCCGACATCAGCTTCAAAATGAATATTCTGGTCAACGGTGACGTTCCTGATGACGAATACCTGAAACGGAAACCTGAGAAGAAAGCCCAGCCGGCCAAAAAAGCCAAAGAACCGGTCGAGAAAAAAGACAAACCGTCAGCACCCCCAGCTCCCAAGAAAGAAACGCCGGCGCCGAAGAAGCCGGAACCCAAGGCAGAGAAAAAGCCGGAGCTTATCCAGCTGTCGCTTTTTTAGGAGGCCGTTATGCTTGTTAAAAAAGAGTTGGAACAAACGGCTATCATGAAATACCCGATCCTGCCGAGGCCGAAAGATAAGAGAGCCAGAAACGACAAATATGTCGCAGCTGCAGAGGTCCTGAGCCTGAAACGATCCGGGGAAGTTCTCGTCATTGACGTATTCCTCCGGGAGGATAAAACCCTGAAGCTTCGTTTCTTCTCCGACGGCAAGGCCTTCCTGGTCTGCAAAGAGTGGCCGGTCAAGAAATGGGAAAAGAGGCTGCCGAGTAATCTGCTGGAAAACCAGTATTCCTACTTCACTATCGAGGCCCGGGAAAGCGACATTAAGATTGCCCATGAAATCCTCAAAGACGGTCAAACCTCGTGGCATTACGTCCATGGCATGAAAGAAGAACTGGATTCCTTTGCCAGTGAGATAAACCGCAAAAAGCAAGAGCAGGCGATGGAGCGAAAATACGCCAAGATGGGCGAGCACTTCGGCATGTTCCCAAGCTACCCGGCCGACCTGATTGAATACTGCGAGAAATACGTTTTCGGACAGACAAGCATTTTCATCGATAAGCTTCAGAAAGTAAAGTCCGGTATGTGCCGCAAGGCAGTCTGCGGTCACTGCGGTCACAAATTCACGGCCGGTAAAGAAGTAAAAACCGGAAAAACCGGAATCTGCCCGAAATGCCATATGCCGGCCAGATACCGAGCCGCCTGGTCAACCAACGGCAGCCATCAGGAAAAAGCCAAAATATGCATCGCCTACAGGGTTGATAACCAGCTGCTGACCCACTGGACCAAAATAACCAGATGGTTTGATGAGACTAAGGTCCAATACCGCTTCGATGACTACTACCGAAACCTCCACCTCAAAACCCCATCCGGCTCGATTCTCTACGCCTATGACTACAAACCCATGATGAATTGGGGAGAGAACTGGTACCGCCAGCGAAACGGCGATACCCATCACGGAGAATCATTCGTTTACGCGAACAATCTCCGGGAGGTCTTCGGAGAAACTTACTACCACGTGGATCTGCAGGAAGGGCTCAAAGCTTGTGGTCAATTGTCATTTTCAGCACTACTAAACAATCTTCGGGACTTCCAGGCGGCCGAGTACCTCTTCAAGATGGGAATGCCCGCCCTGGCTTCCTCCACACTTTTAATGCAGGACCTGGGCAACCGCGCAGGATTCACGGAAGTGCTGGGCGTCAGTAAGCAATACCATCCGCTTTACCGAAAATACAATGTCACCTTATTAGAACACAGAATCATCAAATCTTCCCGGACCTGGGTGGACGAGGACAGCTTTTTAAAGCTCCGGGTGCTGAAGCCGGATTGGTCGGATCAGGGCAATATCAATGACTTGCTTGAAACAATGTCATTTGAGCGCTTCGTTAATTATTTCACCCGGCAAAAGGAATACGGCAAAAAGAAGATCGACCACTACATGATGCTCTACCGTGACTATATATCCATGTCGGAATCGCTGAAGGTGGATTTGTCGCGGAAGTCCGTCCGGTTCCCCAGGAACATCAAGGAAGCCCACGACCTAATTCTGCCCCGCTTCAATCAGGTGAAACACGAGGTTGAGGACGCGAACTTCAAGCAAGCTCAGGAAAAACTCTACGCCGGGATGAAGGAATACGCCAAGGGGAATTACTGCATCGTCTTCCCGACATCGCGCAGCGAGTTTATCACCGAAGGGCAGACCTTAAACCATTGCGTAGGCAATGAGCACTACTATAAAAATCATCTGGCCGGAACAAGCATGATATTCTTCGTCCGCCAGGCAGCGGAGCGGGAGAAACCGTACTTTACCATGGAAATCGACATGAGGGAGCTGAAGATAAGGCAGCTGTACGGATTCGGCGACTGCACACCACCGCCGGAAGTTCGCCAGTTTGCCAACGAATTTCTCCGGAAGCTCAAACCAAAATCTGCGGAAGAAAGGCTGGTGTCCTAAATGAACAAATACGGGCCGCTGATTGAGCGGTTAATCAGTATAAAGGATTCTCACCCGGAGCTTACACGCTCAGAGAAAGACGCCATCAATGAGGCATGCAATGCCCTGGAAAGCGAGGGCCATCATGAACAAAAGCAAGATTGACTGGACTGACTATACTTGGAACCCCGTCACCGGCTGCCTGCACGGCTGCCCATACTGCTTCGCCCGGCGTCAATCGCTCCGGTTCTCCGGGGATATCAGGCTCAACCTAATGGATCTGCGCTGCAAGAAAGATGAGGCCAGCGGCCTCTATGTGCTCGACAAGCCTTTCATCACCCGGGAGAACAGATCCATCAGCTATCCTTGTGGGTTTGCCCCAACTCTGCATGAATATCGGCTTGACTGGCCTGGGCAGGTGAAAAACGGCGCTAATATCTTTGTCTGCTCCATGGCCGACCTGTTCGGGGATTGGGTACCTGACGAATGGATTCAGAAAGTCTTTGAGACCTGCGAGAAGTATCCGCAGCACAACTATATGTTTCTGACTAAGAGCCCCGCCCGGTATTCAGCTCTGGCCAACGCAGGGAAGCTGCCAGCCAAAGACAATATGTGGTACGGCACATCGGTCACCAACCCGGGAATGCCTGCGTTTGGGCTTATGAGTTATAACACCTTCGTAAGCATTGAGCCTCTGCTGGCGCCGTTCCCGGATTTGCATGGGTACCCATTTAATTGGGCCATCATCGGCGCGGAGACCGGCCGGCGTAAAGGAAAGGTCGTCCCGCAAAAAGCATGGATCAGGGATATCGTCAATCACTATCGCAAGACCGGCAGCCCGATCTTTATGAAAGAGTCCCTCAGGGAGCTGATGGGCGACGAATTCGTCCAAGAGTTCCCGCCCGGACTGCTCCGAAAAGAGATCAGCCCGAAGCTTAAAGAAAAACTGTGGGAGACCTGCAAATTCTGCGGTGCCGAGAAACCAAAAAAAGAAATGATTGCTCTGCTCTATCGGACGAAGCGTGGCGAAGGAGCAAAACATCTGGTCTATGCCTGCCCGGAGTGTTTTGAAGGTATCCAGCACTGCATGGTATCAGATAAAATCTGCGAGATAAGGGAGGTTTAGGAGTGGGAAGACGTAACTGCAGAAAAAACGATCAGGAAAGAATGATGCATGAAAGGGCCGTCCGGATCCGGAAGATGACTGATGAACAGCTTTGCCGCTACATCGATAGCCTGAGTGCTGGGAGCGCCGGCAGCAAAAACCGAGTGTCCGAATTCATCCAGGACCTGGATATCAAGAGCGGTACCGGCAATGGAATCGGGAAATCCACCGTTTATAAGCTTCAGATATTCGCGGAGAAGGAGGGCTATATCTGATGACACACATCCAGCCGGCGCCGAAAAACTTCCGGATGGCCAACAAAGGCGTGCTGTTTGAGCAGGAAATAATGATTACCAATGAAGCCTATCGGCAGAAGGGTATCGCGCTCATCCAGAAGATAAGCACACCATGGAAGGTTATCCGTCGCGGCAATCAGATCGTCAAGGCCTTTCCTGAGGGCAAAAGCACGTTGGACTTCAGGGGAACGGTCAAGGGCGGTTTCTCAGTATCCTTCGACTGCAAGGAATCGGAAGACGGCCGCGGCCTCCCGCTAAGCTACATCGAACCTCACCAAATCGACTACATCAGGGAAGCGCTGGCCATGAACGAAATGTCATTTATCCTCTGCCTCATTAAGCCGATGGACAAACGCTATCTTATCCCCGGCGCCCTGGTGCTGGAGCATTGGGACTTCTGGCAGCGGAACAAAGGCAAGCGAAACGCCAACTACATTGCGGTGGAAGACATGATCGAGGTCCGCTCAGCCCGCGGCATATTACTGGATTATTTACCAGGATTGGAGGGTATCAGATGAACAAAGTTGTGAAAATTGTGGATAAGTATTCGGGCGAGGTTCTGCTCGACCAGGAATTCGACGGGGATTTCCAGCTGCAGTTTACTCAGAATACGGACGACGGGAAGATCCACCGGATCGGTCTGATTGACAATGGGCAGTTCGGTGAAAAGCACTGGATAAAGAATTACCAGTTTCGGCCGATAGCCCAGAAGCTTGTCAAAAAGTTCGAGGAAATAAAGCATGTTATGCCGAGCCGGATCCTCTTCCTCGAAAACATTTCTTGGACCCCATCGGGGGGGGCATCGCTAAAAAGACATGGGTCGCCCGAATTGGAAAGGCGAACAGATATTTAGAGGACACCTGGGGTTACGGCTATGTGATGGAACTCAAACAGTTTTATCTGGAGAAGATGAGCAAAGATCAGCTGATCGCCACCATATACCACGAGCTTCGGCATATCGACACGGACGGCGATATCAAGCCCCATGACATCGAGGACTGGGACAACATGGTGGCCACGCTGGGCAAGAACTGGGTCGGAACGAAGGCCGACATTATCAACATCCTCGACGACGAGTTCCCGGGATGGAATGAGCTACGCAGGGTAGGCCAGCAGATAAGCATATTCGACGCCCTGGACAACGTCGTATCAATCAATAAGGCAAGTAAATCAGTGAATGGAGTGATGAGTTTATGATCATAGAAAAATCGGTGATAGCGCCCAAGTTGGCGAAACTGAAAACGGTTATCCCATCCCGGATGTTGGATTTTACCGGTGGTGCCGCGCAGGGCGTCTTAGTCAGCGAGAACAGCCTTACTGCTACGAATATGGAGCTGGGCGTGAAAATCCCGCTGGAAGCAAACGTTGAGGAAAAACCCTTCATCATCCCGGGAAAGGCTATCGAGCTTATTAGCAACCTGCCGGACGGGCCTATTGAAATCACCCCGGATGAGAGCAATGGCATTATTATCAAAGCCAGCCACATCAACAACCGGTTCGCCAGCATGGACCCGGAATCTTTTCCGGTAGTGCCGTTTGCAGGAAAAGATATTGTCGGCTCCGTGGACGGCGGGGAGCTGGAAAAGGCCCTGAAAGCAGTCATGTACGCCGTTGCCACGGATGGCGGCCGGCCAATCCTGACGGGTGTTTGCTTCGATTCCACAGAAGGACAGCTTAGCATTGTTGGCACCGACGGCCACAGGGTGTCCTGGTTCAAGATGAAATACGATAAGGAATTCAAATTCGTGGTACCCCAGGCGACGCTTCAGAAGATGATGAGCATAGGCATCCAGGGGGATGTGGAAATATCCTACGGCCAGAACAACGCCGTCTTTAAGACCAAGGACTTCACCGCTTATGCCCGGCTGATTGAAGGGACTTATGTCAACTACAAAGGGGTATTCACCAAATACGATAATTCCACCATCATAGAGCGCAAAACATTCCTGGAAGGCTTGCGACGCTGCATGATCTGCATGGAGGAAAGAAACAAAGGGATTGTCAAGCTAGACTTTACGGAAGACCGCCTGCAGATTTCAACCAATTCTGCTATTTCCAACTATCAGGAGGAAATCAGCCTCTCTGCACTGGTCGATACACCTGTCTCCATTGGTTTCAACGGGGTATATCTGACGGAATGCTTGAAGTCCTTTGAATGTGAAAACGTCGAGGTAACGCTGGGAAATACCAATCAGCCGATGACGTTGGACGCCGGCGAACTCTCGGCCCTTATCCTGCCGCTTCGGACGTCTTGACGGTGGCCGTTATGATGCTACTGAATATTCCCGCCCATAAAAACTGCAAAAACTGTGGTGCCTGCTGCGGAATTATCCCGGCCAGTCATAAGGAGATTCAAACGATAAAAGAGTTTCTTGCTGGTCATCCCGCCGAAAAAGCCCACGCGGTGAAAAACAGCATGAAGCTCCACAGGTGCCCGTTCCGGGATAACAAACAGAAAAAATGCCTTATCTACCCGGTGCGGCCGGTTGTTTGCCAGCTGATGGGAGTGGTTTCCGGGATGAAATGCCAGCATGGGAACTCAATGGCCATTGACGGAGATCCTTTCATGCAGAATCTCAGGATGGATGAGGCGAAGATACTGAACCTTTTAGATTGGACAAAGAACTGAAAAAGATTTGTGAGGAATCTGATATGTCCAGAGAATACCATATCAACCGCCAGAGGGGAAATCTGCTTCCACGGGCCGCCGGGACGGATAAACCTATGCCGTGTCTCAAATATAAATTTGACGTTGAACGATATAACCAGACCGGTGAGGTCATTCCGCTTTCCGAGCCGGAAGAATATAAGCCGTTGGCCTGGGTTATACCTGACAGCTGGCGGAACTATCCAAATCAAGAAATGGAGGGAGAAGACATGCCTAAGAACCCATTGAAACCGACCAAAGAGGAATTGGAAAAAGATCGCATGACGATGACCAACGGGCAAATTGCCCAAAAATACGGAGCCAAGACCAGCACGGTTTATGCTTGGGTTAAGGAATACGGATTACAGCGGAAAAAATGGGAGAATACACGTAATAACAACCCCCCAGAATCAGAAGCAGAGCAGCAGCCCGATGAGCCGGATATAGGCAACGTTATTGTCTGGATTGAAAATGCGGATGAGCCTATGGACAGCGTGGAAATTCCAATTCCGGACGAGAATGAACTTTGGCAGGGCGTCGAGGAAAATCTGCGGATTATACGCCAGCTGAAAATGGCGAGTGTAGACAGCGAGATCAGACAGAGGATTGACATGATTCTAGGAGGCTGAGAAGTGAAAAAACCCTTTTTGCCTATGTTACTTATGTTACTCATGTTACTTCTGGCCGGCTGCACCGAAGCGAAACTGACCCAGGACCAGGAAGCGCAAAAGGAAGTCATTGAAGCCCAGGTCCAGGCCATGGCCGAGCCTGAAAAGGTTTATCCCATCTATGACATTCCAATGCCAGCCGAACTTCAAAAGTATACCTATGACCTCTGCGAGGAATACAGGCTCAGTTACGAGCTGGTACTCGGGGTGATATATACCGAAAGCCGATTCATCGAGACGGCCAACTCAGGATCGTCCCAGGGACTCATGCAGATTTCCCGGGGAACCGGCGGCTGGGTAAGCGAAGAAGTCAGAATTAGGGACTTTGACCCATTCGACCCACGGCAGAACATCGCGGTCGGTGTCTGGTACCTCAATTATCTCCGGGACTACTGGTCCAACCATGGCTACTCCGACGAGGATACGTTCAGCTTAATGCTTATCTCCTACAACCGGGGAATCACCGGCTGCAAGGAATATGTCAAAAAAATATGGGCTCGAAAATGAGTATGTCGAAAAGGTCTATCAGTTCAAAACAGACTTGGAGCAAGGAGGATCCCAATGAGCCAAAATAGAGAACAGGATATCCTCAACTTTATAAAGGACTTCCACGCCAAGAACCAGTGGGCTCCATCAATCAGGGAAATAGCCGATGGCGTGGGTCTTTACAGCAGCTCGACGGTTCAGGGCTATTTGGAACGGATGGCAAAGAAGGGAAAAATCGTATACAACGGAGTGCGCCAGATAAGGGTGGTTGGGACATGATATGCAAAGAAACTGAGACCTTTTTGGATTTATTGGAGGAAATCGAAGCCAAAGACCAAGCCCTGAAGCTGGCTCGCGAAGCCCTAGAAGAAACAATCCATCTTTATTCCCTTGGAGTACTCACTATCAGCGCAGCTGGTGACAGGCGCAAAAAGGGAACGGTTGACGACAGCAAACGGGATCGGGCAAGGGGAATTGAGAAGAAAGCCTTAGAAGCTATTCGGGAAATCGACAAAGTCTTAGGAGAAAGCCATGAAAACTGAACAGACCGAACATCTTGAAAATTTAATATGGAGAGCTACGCACAAGATGGGCGTGTTCGGTTGCTTCGAGGTAACGATCGGCTGGTTCGGCAAAGAGCGAGTTGACTTCATGACCTATGACACAAAGGGGATCTGGCGGTGCTATGAGGTTAAAGTCACCAAGTCCGATTTCTGCTCCAAAAACCATAATTCTTTCATCGGTCACTTTAATTATTACGTCATGCCGGAGGATCTCTACGAGAAGGTTAAACAGGATATTCCAAAGCACATAGGTGTCTACGTGGAGAAATACGGTCACGCTATCTCGGTGAAAAAGGCTATTCGGCAGAAGCTCGGAGAGGATGAACAGATTCTTAAAAACAGCCTGATCCGGTCACTCTGCCGAGAAGTAGGTAAGCAAATAAGCAGCGGGAACAAGCCATTCATTGAAGTTCTGGACAGACAGCTGCGACAAGCTGAGCGCCAACATCAGGAATATCATGATAAATACTGGGGCCTGCGGCGAGAAATTGAGGAACTGTACGGGCCAAGATGGAATAAAAAAGCTGCGGGAGATAACGGATAATAAGATGGCACACATAGAAACATGGTACCGATGTCCGACCTGCAATAGGGTATGGTCAAGCCAAAAAGAAGCAATCACATGCCGAAATTCCCATCCTGTCAAGGCGGAAAGATGGGCTATTGGTAAGAACGGGAAAGCGGTGGCGGTATCGTACCGAGGATTAGATTGGGCGCTCCGCGAAGCTGATCTGAGCGACTTTATACATGAACGAGCAAAACAGTTAGAGGGGGGAGAAAAATGCTAACCAAAGAGAAAATTGATGGTATCCGGCAACGGTGTAACCAGGCCACTCCTGGGCCGTGGTATGTAGGCAAAAAGGGGGATAATTTCAACGGGTTTTCTTTAGAGCAGATTATAGCCATAGTCGGTGAATGTGGTAGTAATAGGGGAATTTATGCCGTCCCAAAAGGTGGATCATTTCCTTATAATGACAAAATATTTATTGCAGAAGCTCGAACTGATATACCTTTATTACTTGCCGAAATATATCGGCTCCAGACTGAACGGGATGCAGAAAAAACATGCGAATATAAAATTCATACCCCATCAGAGGAAGGCTATCCCGATCGAGAAGGATACTTTTATCGGTGTACATGTGGCGTAGGTTATATTGACACGGAACAAGTAGAAGAACAAGAGTGGAGTTGTTGCCCGTACTGCGGCGGTAAAATAAAAGACATCGAATCCTTATCCTGCATGGATTGCGAACATAAGGAATGGGACGGGGATGATTATGTCTGTGAGAACAAAAAAGGTAAAAATTATTTGAAAGATATTAGTAACCTTTATTTTGCGGGATGCAAGCAATGGCAGCGTGGATTGGAGGGACGGGGATGAATGACATCATGAATCGGTACTTCGATTTTCCTGATGAAAAAGTTACGCTATGTGTAGGCGTGAAACCGGGATCGCCTGCCGCACTTGCGACGCCAGAAAGAATACGCGATCACTTTAAGCAGAAAGGCGAAGTCAGAGAAATAGACAGCAAAGAATATACGCATCTGACGGACATCTATACTTGGAATAAAACCACTGAAGGGAGTTGATCGGGGATGAGTGAGTATAAACATCCTAGCAGGTTATGTGTAATTGAGGATAAAGTAACCGGTGACCGTTTTTTGATTGATTGGTTTAAGAAAAAAATAGACACCGATAAATACAGAAGAATAACATCAAGTATCCCTATCCCGGAGAAATATTGGGAATTACCAAGACTGGACGGAGGTAATCATGATGGACAAACAAGAACTTGATGCAATCCGGGAGCGATGTGCGAAGGCGACACCGGGACCGTGGCATAGAGACGGTTCGGAAGTGCGTAACGGCGATGGAGTATTTGTCGTTAATGATTTTTGGGTTCACGCTGACGCAGAATTTACTACCCACGCTAGGACTGATATTCCGGCTTTGTTAGCAGAAATCGACCGCCTGAATAATGACCTCATAAAACAGAGAGAAGCAATTGCAATATTTCTTGGGAACAATGGAATACGGCTTTTTGCAAATGACACCACGGAAGATTTTATAAAAGCCTTAGATGGTAACAAAGATTATTTAGGAGGTAACGGAGAAAATGGATAATAAAACAATTACGAGGATACCGGTTCCATCTGAAATTTTAAAAGGCGAATGGCATGGAATTGTATATGCCATAGATTCAGAAGCCGTTTCAATTGAAGATCATAATGCAAATGTTGAAAAAAGCATAAACGAGATCGAAGAGGACTTTGACAATAACAATCACTATACAGTTTCATTGCGTGAGGTAAAGAGAGAACTTGTTTATGCCGACGAACGTACCCAACATTACTGTACTTTAGTCCAATTTCGTATAAGAGATTCTTATTGAGGGAGTTGATCAGAATGGAAAAACGTATCTGCCCGGGGTGTAAGCAACCGGTTTATTCGGCGGATTCTTACCACGATTGGATCTGCCCGCACTGTAGCGCAACAGTGCCGATAGAATGTTCCGAGGCAATCGCAAGCCAGACCGGTGGTGAGCAGAATGGAAAATAAGATGAAAGAGACACCGATCCTTTATTCCACCCCCATGGTTCAGGCCATCATGAATGATCGCAAATGGAAGACGAGAAGGATTGTCATACCACAGCCGTCCGGAAACACTATGGATGATTTTCTCGACGGTAAATGGTTGCGGAAGAACTTTGGCGGGTTATTAATGCCGCGGATCAGCGACTTGCCCATGGAATGTCCTTACGGCCAGCCGGGCGACATTCTATGGGTGCGGGAGACAACATGGATAAGCGAGTGTAAAAGATATATTGCTCAGGGTTTAGAAAGGCAGCATAGCTCAAAACTCGATATAGTCGATCTAGAAACAGGGAAGCGGTACATTTGGCAACTGGAGAGAAGTGATTATGCACCTACTGATGGAATGATAACATCATGGTCTTGGCAAGGTCGATTCTTACGGAGTAATAGGACAACCGACGATTTCGATGTGAGCTTCGCTGATGTAGACACCACGGTTAAAATAGAGCCGTTTTCAGGCAATATCATACTCCAAAAATATAAGGCGCAATTTCGAAAAAAGCTCCCCGCTATCTTCATGCCTCGGAAGGCCTGCCGGCTCTTCTTGCAGATTACCGACGTCAAGGTGGAGAGGTTGCAAGATATTACGGTTGAGGACGTTATCGCTGAAGGTATTGATACAGACAATGAAATTCGGAACCCTGATCCGGAAACACACGAAAGCATTAAAAACTGGAATTATCAATACGCGCAGTTTCAGTACAAGGAACTTTGGGACAGCCTCAACGCCAAGCGTGGCTCCTGGGAGCAAAACCCTTGGGTATGGGTTATCTCGTTTAAGAGAATAAACAAAGAAGGTGATTTAATATGCCGAACTGGATTAAAGAACGATCCCCAAAAGAATGCGGATACGGTGACGGTTGGGTAAACGAGCTTGACCGCGCATGGCGTGAAGGATATAAGTACGCCGTCATGTCCCGGAAGATAAAAACCGCCTGGGGAGAAATCGAACACGTCTGCATCAGAAATGCCGATAACACGGACATCCCCTGGGCGGAAAAACAGCGGATTAAGAATGAACTCTTTGGCAAAGAGGTGCTCGCCATTGAGGTATTCCCTGCTGAAAGCCGCCTGATAGATCAGGCAGGTATGTACCATTTATGGGTATTCCCTGAAGGCGCCGAGCTCCCTTTCGGGCTGCATGATGACGATATGAAAACGGTGCATGTTGCTAGGGCCATAGGCGGTTAAAAGGGGTTAGAGCTTATGGAAGAAAATGAAAACTTTATCCATAACAAATACGGATACTGTTTCTACTCTATCGAAGCCAATGATACCGCTTTGATTTACAATCTGTATGTTGAGCCGGAATACCGACAAAAAGGACATGCAAAAAACCTAATTCGGCTGGCTATAAGAGAAATCAGAGCAACTGGATATAACATAGAAATACAGATTGAAGCCCGACCAAGAGAGGATAGTATCAGTATCGAAAACCTCGTTGCTTTTTACAAAAAATTAGGGCTTAAAATACTTTAACAAACAGTGATTAACTTCACATTTCAAATCCAAAAAGCCATAAAAAAAAGAGAGAACTTCAGCTCTCCCCGAAACCCTAAGAACAGTATACCGAAAAAGGTAAAATTTATCAATCATATAAAGGAGGGCGGAAGCTATGGCTAAAAATCATCCACCGGCACAGGCTGACATTATCAAAATTGCAGCTGAAGCCGGCGCGAGAGCAGCTCTGGAAACCTTGGACAAAGAGAAGAGAAAGGCTCAGAAGTCAAGGTATGACAGGCGTCTCAGAAATACCCGGATGTTGCTGCGGAACTATCGTATGTTTAAAGAGCATACATCCAACGCCATATTTGAGAAATCCCAATTAGATGAAAACGCCATAGATATTTTAGATATGATTTATGAAGCGTCATCGGAAAGCGAGGTCTTCGTAGAAAGCATAAAGCGGAGTGTGGCCAGGACCAGAATCATCATCACGCACATTGATGAAATGCTGAATATATACGAAATCATCTGCAGCCGCTCGGATAAACCGGAGGATGACCGCAGGTACCGGGTTATTAAGGCGCTTTATATAGTAGACGATATTCTAACCGTAAAAGAGATAGCAGCAGCCGAGCATACTGACGAACGTACGGTTTATCGTGATATTGATAGAGCCACAGAAAAGCTAAGTGCTTTAATATTCGGCATTGACGGGCTGAAAAAGGAATAATTGCAGGTGTCAATTTTGCGTCACTTGACTGTCAAATTGCCCTTATGGTATGGTAAACTCGTAAAATTCTAATTGCCAAAACGCCAAGGCCGTCACCCTTCTCTGGGATGGCGGCTTTTTTAATGGAGGAAAATATGAGACAGGAGGATTTATGCGCTAAGTGCGTGTGGAAAATAAAGTCCGGCGGAACCGTTGAGGTTTGCTTCTTCCCTCAATGCGTCCGCCTTCCCAAAACCGAAGCTGAAACGCCAATCAGTGGGGTTTTCGGGGATAACCGGGGAGAAAACCCCAAGAAAATAAAAGGAGAGACATTGCATGAAAATCGAGAAGAAAAAAATCAGTGAATTAAATTCTGCCTCGTATAACCCTCGGGATGATTTACGGCCGGGAGACCCGGATTATGAAAAAATAAAGCAAAGCATTCAGCAGTTCGGATTTGTGCGGCCTATTGTTTGGAATGAGGGAACAGGGAATATAGTCGGCGGAGATCAAAGCCATAAGGTGTTAAAAGACCTTGGTTACACTGAAGTGGACTGTGTTGTTGTAAACATTGATGACAAACGTGAGAAGGCTCTGAATATTGCCTTGAACAAAATCAGCGGCCGGTGGGATATGGAAAAGCTCGCAGTTCTCCTAGATGAACTAGCATTAGAAGGTCTGGCAGAAATTACAGGCTTTGTAGGGAAAGAAATTGAGAAAATCATCCTTAAAGGCGAACAGGCACTGGAGGAAATCGGAGAAATAGACTTAGAGAAATTTAGTAATGAGGCATTTGAGCATAAATGCCCCCGTTGCGGCTTTCTCTATTGAGGTATGACCATGGAATGGAGCTTAAGGGATATCGAAAATATTCCCCGCAACGGCTATAAGGTTTTTTCTACCTTCTCATGTGGTGGCGGTTCTAGTATGGGATATAAGCTGGCTGGCTATGATGTAATCGGGAATTGCGAAATCGACGCTAAAATCGCAGAAATGTACAAAGCCAACCATCATCCTAAATACTCTTATCTGATGGATATTCGCAAATTTGTCAACCTTGATGATCTTCCTGAGGAATTATATTCCCTGGACATTTTGGATGGCTCGCCACCCTGCAGTGTTTTCTCTATTGCCGGAGAGAGAGAAGAGGGATGGGGTAAAACAAAGCACTTTCGGGAAGGGCAAGCAGCTCAAACCTTAGATGATCTTTTCTTTGAATACATTAAGCTGCTGGTGAAATTGAGAGCTAAAGTATTTATCGCGGAAAATGTTAAAGGTCTGGTGCTGGGGAAGGCCAAGGGCTATGTGAATGAGATTTTATCCCAATTGGAAAAAGGGGAATACAAAACCCAGATATTTTGCCTGAACTCGGCCAAAATGGGAGTTCCGCAGCGCAGAGAACGTGTATTTTTCATCGGGCATCGGAAAGAGTTGGATTATCCGAAGCTTAAATTAAACTTTGATGAATCCACGGTTGCCTTTGGAACTATTCGCTCCGCAAAGGGTAAGCCGGTATCACCGCAAACAAAAGAACTTCTAAAGCAAAAGATCAGCACAGATACCTGTATTGCCGATATTAACGAGCGAATTTTTCAAAAGAAATCTGGTTTTAACAATCCGATCGTATGGGATAATGTGGTCGCTCCGACAATTACAGCCGGCGGAAGTCTTTATCGGGCATATGATGATAGCCTGTTCTCTGATGCCGATATTATTAACTGTCAAACATTCCCATACAATTACAATTTTAATGGACAAGATGTGCAATACGTCTGCGGAATGAGTGTTCCTCCTTTGATGATGAAACTTATCGCCGCAGAGGTCGCCAAACAATGGCTTGATTGCACGTGATCCATGTAATTTTCCGGTTCAAACGAATTCAGCAAATGAGATGAGGTGGTGATGTGCCAAGAGCAAGAAGCCCTAATAGAGAAAAAGCTCATGAGCTGTGGCTTGCCTCGGGGAAAAACCGCTTGCTCAAGGACATAGCCGCAGAGATTGGAGTATCGGAAACCCAGGTCAGGAAATGGAAGAATCAGGACGGGTGGGATAAAGTAACGTTACCAAAAGGAAAAGATAAAAAGAAAAGTAACGTTACCAAAAAGCGTGGAGGTCAGCAAGGTAATAAAAACGCTGCTGGCCATGGTGCTCCTGAGGGCAATAAGAATAATTTCAAGCATGGAGTTTATGAAAAAATCTACTGGGACACACTCGACGATGATGAACGGGCTATGCTTGCTGACATGCAGTATGAGGAAGAACAGCTTTTGCAAGAGCAGATAGCCCTTCTCTCCGTGCGCGAACGCCGGTTGATGAAAAGCATCCAGGGAAAGAAAGACGCCCAGGGCGGTCTGGCACTGGAAAGCGTCGTGTCTCGGAAGCTGGAAATCAAGGGTAATGTCGTTTATGACAATCAACAGACTCAGGTCGAAACCACAACCCGGACTATATCCATATTTGAGGTTATCCAGAAGCTTGAGGCGGAACTAACACGCGTCCAGGCTAAGAAAACCCGGTGCATCGAAGCTCTGAACAGGCTGAGACTGGAAAGACAGAAGCTGGAAGAGGGGAAAAAAGGTAATGCGCTGGTTGACGACTGGATTGCTGGACTGATGGGCGGTGATGACTGTGATGACGACGAAGACTTCAACGAAGAAGACGAAGAAAAGCTCTAAAGTGACCCGCCGTCAGTTCTTCAGGATCAAGATTCCGCAGTACCAAAAGAATCCTTCCCTGTTTTGTCGCGAGGTGCTGAAGTTCGAGCCGGATGAATGGCAGGAAGCTGCTCTGAATGATATCGCTGAGAGTAACCGGGTGAGTATAAAGTCCGGCCAGGGCGTCGGGAAAACCGGCGTCGAAGCGGCCGCCCTTTTATGGTTCCTGACCTGCTTTGACAATGCCCGTGTCGTGGCTACGGCACCGACCATGCGTCAGCTGCATGATGTCCTGTGGAGCGAAGTTGCTAAGTGGCAGGCCAAAAGCGTACTCTTATCCAATATCCTCAAATGGACCAAGACCTATGTCTACATGCTGGGCTATGAAAAACGCTGGTTCGCGGTAGCGCGAACGGCAACCCGGCCGGAGAATATGCAGGGCTTCCACGAGGACAATATGCTTTTCATCGTGGATGAGGCGTCCGGTGTATCGGATCCCATTCTGGAAGCGATTTTAGGCACATTGTCCGGTGTGAACAACAAGCTGCTCATGTGTGGCAACCCGACCAAAACGTCGGGTGTTTTTTATGACAGCCATACCTCAGACCGTGCCCTGTACCGCTGCCATACGGTATCATCACTGGATAGCAGAAGGACGAACAAGGAGAACATCGAGGCCCTGATCCGCAAATACGGCAAGGATAGCAACGTTGTCCGGGTCCGCGTATTCGGCCAGTTTCCTCTGCAGGAGGACGATGTCTATATCCCGCTCGCGCTGATCGAGGCCAGCATCATGGCCGAGGCCCAGGAAAGACCGGTGGAAACCATCGACATCGGCTGCGACGTGGCCCGCTTCGGCGACGACAAAACCGTTATTGGCTTTAAAATCAACGAGAAGGTGGAGTTTTTCAAGAAGCGGAACGGACAGGACACTATGCGCACGGCCGCGGATATCGCTTTCCTGGGCCAGACGCTAATTGATAAATCCGAGTATAAATTCAAAATCCCCATCAAGGTGGATGACGGTGGCGTCGGCGGTGGCGTGGTCGACCGGCTCCGACAGATTAAGCGGAGCAATCCTGCTCAATATTGGTGGATGGAGATTATCCCGGTCAAGTTCGGTGTCCGGATTAAGCACAGATATTACTACGACAGCACGACCTACATGATGAACACGGTCCGGGAGCTGCTGAGCCAGGAGGATGAGGACGGCAAAACCAAACCGGTAGAGCTGATCCTGCCGAATGACAATGACCTGGTCGGCCAGCTCTCAGCCCGCAAATATTCCATGACCGACAACAGCAAAATCAAAATCGAGAGCAAGGACGACATGAAGAAGCGGGGGCTTCCGAGCCCAGACGAAGCGGACTGCGTCCTTCTGCTGTGCCTGCCGGTTGCCATGAAAGACCGAAAGAAAGGAGATGAGAAGCATTGAGTAAAGCCATATCGGCCAAAGTAATCAAGTCCTCGGAGCCGCGGGCAACGCCAATCAAGAAATCCGACAAGCCGGAGGCTATTAATGAGAAAAAAGACGGCGTCCTCTGGTTGGAGCCGGACTATGAACAAAAAGGCTTTAAGGATATGGTCGAGCATTCGACGATTCTCCCGCAATGTATCCGGGCCTATAAGGACAACATTGTGGGTTTCGGCATCGAAATCAAATATCAGGACGACGTCGAGGAAACTCCAGAGATGGCTGCAGAATATACCAGGGCCGAGGAGATCATTGAGCTTTTAAATCTGGACATGGACACCAAGGAAGTTTTTGAGGATATCATTGAGTCCAGAGAAACCTATGGCGTCTCTTACCTGGAAGTGCTGCGGAATATTGCCAACGAAGTCAATCAGGTTGAGTTTATACGGGACACGCCGAGCATTAAGAAGACGCACCCGCTTGAGCCGTCTGTAGAAATTGAGTATTTCTACAAAGGCAAGGTTATCAAACGGATGAAGAAGTTCTGCAAGTACAAGCAGGAGAAAAACGGCAAGACGGTCTACTTCAGAGAGATCGGCGATCCCCGGCAGATGGATAAACGCACTGGCAAATATGCGGAAGATGGAGAAACGATTGAGCTGAGCAACCAAGCCAACGAGATCCTGGAATTCTCCATCGGGACCAATGATTACGGCACCGTGCGCTGGATTGGCCAGGTATTAAGCGTGGACGGTGCCCGGAAGGCTGAGAACCTGAACAACAACTACTTCACCGAGGGGCGGCATACGCCGCTGATGATTGTGGTCAAGGGCGGTTCTCTCTCCGACGAAAGCTTTACAAAGCTGACGGAGTACATGAACGGCATCAAGGGCGAATCTGGCCAGCATGCATTCATCGTTCTCGAAGTCGAAGAGGATGAGAATAAGGTCGATTTTGAAACGGAGAAAACGCCGGCCGTGGAAATCAAAGACCTGGCTTCCATCCTGCAAAAAGACGAGCTGTTTCAGGACTATTTGGAAAACAGCCGCAAGAAGACGCAGTCGGCCTTCCGCCTCCCGGATCTCTACACCGGGTACACAACGGACTTTAACCGGGCGACTGCGCAGACGGCCATGGAGGTCACGGAAAAGCAGGTATTCATTCCTGAACGCATAAGTCTGGCATGGACCATCAATAACAAGCTCCTGAACGGGTACCAGTTCAAGTACGTCGAAGTTGGCTTCAGGAATCCGGACATCACCAATCCGGACGATGTCACCAAGATATTGAATGTAACCGAGCGCGCCGGCGGGCTGACTCCAAATATCGCCAAGGAAATCACGCTGGAAACCCTCGGTCGGGTTGCTGAACCATACGAAGGAGATTGGGGAGATATACCATTGGCGGTATCTCGTGGACAGGTGAATGCCATGAACACTGCCAACGCTGGCGGAACGACCGGAGGCCCGCAGAATCTTACTCAGCAGATTGACCAGGCTATCCAAAAGGCCATATCGTCTAAGGATGATAATGTCATCGCTGTGATGAAAGAAATCCGGAAGGCCCTGGTCGCCCTAGATGGGAAGGTGAGCTGATGTTCGAATGCGTTATTGAAGCAATAGATGTCCTGCTTAAGGCTGCCGATGACGATTTGATCGATAAGCTCAAAAGTGAAGGCTATATCAATCCGGCCGAAAGCGTGGAAAACATTAACACGCTGGAAGACAGGCTGGCCGAGGCATTAAACGACCAGCTGGATTACTACATGCAGGGCCTGGAAGGCGCAGAACTGGAAAATGTTTTGGAGAATGTCCTGCCTGCTCTGCTGGCCGGCGATCTGACCAATCAGGAGATTGCCGATATCTTCAAGGACGTGTTCGACGGTGCCATGCGCAGCCTGATCGACGCCTATATCAAGGATATCGACAAAGACCTGGCTTTTTCCATGTTCAGCAACCGGGCCTCTGACTGGATTGACAGTTGGAGCGAGGAGCTGGGTCAGATCATGAAACTCGGTTCCCATAACGAGCTGCAACGGATACTGGACAATGCCTTAGACGAAGGCGAGAGTATCCAGACGGTGATGGAACGCCTCACTGATTCTTACGGATTCTCCCGCACCCGGGCGCGAGCGACAGCCATCACGGAGATGCTGACCGCCCACTCCTATTCCAAACAGGAGGCCATCCTGCAGAGCCCGGCGGTTGACCGCAAAGAATGGAAGCATACTGGGGAGCACAAGAACAAACCGCGGCCGCACCACCAGGCCTTAGACGGCACCATCGTGGACAAGAATGAGCCGTTTGTCATTTCCGCGCCGAACGGGACCTATGAGGCCATGTTTCCCAGAGACACAGCACTGCCTGCCTCCGAGCGTGTGAACTGCCACTGCATCCACCGGGCCATCGTGAACGAGGATATCCTGGGGCTGTCTCTGGCAGATCGCCGAGCTTTGCAGCAGGAGGCTATCGATAAGGATAACTTCGTCTGGGAAGTAGAACTTAACGCTTCAAACCGGGCAGCAGCCGGAATTGAATAAGGGGAGGGGCTTTCATGTTTGCCAAGTTAGCGGCCTTATTCCGCAGAAAGACCAGGATGGAGTATGAAGTCATCCACATGAAGGAATACAAGGCCAAGCGGAAGCGGCTTTATTATTACGTTGTCGTACCTGAAGATACCGTCGATGACACACTGCTGCAGATCTTCAACGAGCTTGATATCGGGAGCCAGGATGAGGTAACAATATGGTTCTATAAGAGCGATGATGAAGTCAGACATTGCCTGCCCTATTCCGTGGCCATGCTCGCCCGCAAAGGAAAAGGCGAGCCGGTCACTGTAACCAGATAAGCGTAAGCGAATTAACGTGTTCTCGGACACGTTTTTTTAGTGCCCTTGGGAAGGAGGTGAGAGTTTTGAAGGTTACAAAATCGTATGAAATCACTGATGCCAAGATTTCATTCGTTTCGCTGGTGGATAAGGCGGCAAATAAACGCCAGTTCCTTATCACCAAAGCAGAGGCCGGCGCGGCATCGTTTGAGAGCGTTGGCCGGATCATCAAGATAGATGCCGACAGGCACTATATCACCGGTGTCGTTTATGAGCCGATGGTGGCTGACTCCCATGACAATTATATGACCGAGGATGAGATTCTCAAAGCTGCCTACTGGTTTGCCAAAAACGGCGATAAAGTAGACCTCCAGCACGATTTTGAGGAGCTGGAATCCGCGACAGTCGTGGAAACGTGGGTCACCAAGAGCGATGAAACCATCGCCGGCGAGGTGATTCAAAAAGGCACATGGCTGATGACGGTCGAGATTGCTGACCCCTCCATCTGGGAAAAGGTCGAGAAAAAGGAGATTACCGGCTTCTCCATGGGCGGTGTCGGTAAATATAGCGACCAAGACGTCGATTTAAAAGGCGTAGAGAAAGGGGGTCAGGACATGGGAGACAAGAACGCTTCCACAAATCAGGACGTGCAGAAAGAGCAGAAGGGGCTTCTGCAAAAGTTTGCAGGTTTGCTCGGTCTGGACGTGGTAGAAAAGGGCGCGATGATGGATAACTACAACGCGCGCATCAAAAGCACCCGCTTCTGGACAGCATTCAGCACTCTGCAGGATATGCTCTACCGGTACAACTGGAATACTGACCGGTACGAGTATGAGCAGGATGAAAGAACCATCCAGGAAGCCCTTGCTGAATTCTCGGAAATCATAACCGAGGTTTTGGCAGAGCCCAACATCATGAAGACTCTGGCAGCTGACAAAGAAGTTATCAAAGCCGGGAAGAAGATGAGCACCGCCAATAAGACGAAGCTCGACGAGATTGCCCAGGCATTGAGTGACTTTACCTCTCAGTTTGCTGAAGAGGAAGAAGATCCAGTCGAAAAAAACGCGAAGGAGGACACTGACATGAAACCCGAAGACATCCAGAAAATGATTCAGGACGAAATCAAAAAGGCGATGGAAGCGGCCGCCAAGCCTGCCGCACCGGTGGAAAAAGCCGAAGGAGCTAAGCCTGCTGAAGAAACCACCACGGCCCCTGTGACCAAGGAAGACATCGCTTCCATCATCCAGGCGGAAATCAAAAAAGCCCTGGGCGATGATGAGGACGATGAAGACGGCGGCGAAGCCGCTCTGACCAAGGAAGACATCGCCGAAGTGGTCAGAAAAGAACTTTCGGACGTGCTAAAGGCCAAGGGCATTGCTTCAAATCTCAACGATGAAAGCGATCCGGTCAAAAAGAACGGCCAGCACTATCTCCACGGCATTCTGTAATCTTACTAAAGAAAGGATGAACTGACATGAGAAACAACAAGGCTATCATCACCAAATCCGCGCTGCAGACCAGCGATGTAACCGCCGGTCTCTTAAGCCCGGAGCAGTCCCGTACCTTCCTGCGTCAGACTTTCGACGCAACCCCACTCGGCGCGCTGATCCGCCACGAACTCAGAAGAGCCAAAACCGGTGAACTGGACAAAATCGGTATTGCCAGCCGTCTATTGCGGAAGAAAACTGAAGGTACCGATGACAACTACCGCGCGAAGCCGAACTTCGGCAAGGTTGAGTATGCCTGCACAGCTGCTCGCCTGCCCTGGGAAATCACCGAAGAAACCCTGAGAGAAAATATCGAAGGGGAAAGCCTCGAAGACACCATCAGCAGCCTGATGACCAGTCAACTGGGAGTCGATCTGGAAGACATCTACATGAACGGCGACATCGCCACGCTGGAAAGCGACCCCGACTATGACTTCCTGAAGCTCAATGACGGCTGGATCAAGCAGATGCTGAACGGCGGCCATGTCGAGGACCGCACTTCCATCAGCTCCGGCGCCATGAGCGTGGATGTCTACTACGACGCTCTGAAGAAGATGCCGAACAAATACAACAACGGCAAGCTGCGCTGGATGATGAGCCCCCACCGCAAACAGGAGTGGGAAAACTACCTCATCAATCAGCTGATTACCGTCGGCGGCGGCATCACCGACAACCTCATCAATAGCCCGGCCGCTATTCCGACAATTGAAGTTCCGTCTCTTCCCGATGACAAAATCATCCTGACCAATCCGAAGAACCTGATTGCCGTCAACAGCTACAACGTCATCATCCGCAAAACAACCGAGGGCAAAGAAGCGATCATGCAGGACAAACGCTTCTATGTCATCCATCTGGACTTCGACCCCATTATCGAAGAACTGGATGCCGCCGTTATCGTCAAAGGCCTCGCGGCTCTGTAAGATGTCCATCCAACTTAAACTCACCAAAGGCTTATCCTATCGCGGCGGGCTGAATGGGGCCCTGAAAGCAACGAAGGATAAGCCTTTTATTTCGGTGGAGACAAAGAAGGAAGCCGAGGCTGCTGTGGCCACCGGCTACTTCGAAATTGTGGGAGCTGCTGCTCCTGCTGCCCCTGCCGCGAATCTGTTAAATGACGTCAAGTCATCGTCCGCTGTAACCACCGCGGATCTGCCGAAGGCTTTAAGCAAAATGACCACAGATGAGCTGGTTGCCAAAGCGACTGACCTTAATGTGGACATTTCGGAGTGCAAGACCAACAAAGAGCGGGTGGAAACAATCCAGGCAGCTATCGACGCAGCGGCTGAGGCCGCTGTGGCCACCAGCCAGCAGGATGAAAACGCCGAAAATCAGGAGACCACCGACGACCAGCAGGATGACGGTGATTCTTCGCAAATTCCTTTCCAGGAAGAATAGGAGGATAGGCCATGAAACTGACCAATAAGTTTAACGATGGAGCCTGCGGTATCGAGCAGGCTGTTTTCGCCGGCGCAATCAAATTCAATACCGCCAACGTCGCCACCGGCGTCGCCCTGGTGGATGTTCCGGCCAACCATATCATCACCAAAGTGGTCTGCAAAGTGACCGCTGCCTTTGACGCCGGCACCACCAATGTGCTGACAGTCGGCACAGACGCTGAGCTCGATGATCTACTGGACGCCAGCGCTGTCACCGAGGGCACAGTCGGCGCATACCAGGCCAACACCTGGCTGGAAACCGGCGCGGCTAAAAAGACCGTCAAGGCCAAATACACCCAGACAGGCACTGCGGCTGCCGCCGGAGCAGCTGAAGTTTACGTCTTCGCAATGCGCCTGCCTGAGTAAGGGGGCGCATTGCTATGGCAACAAGACCTTGGGTAACGCCGGCGGAGGTCAAGGATTATACCGAGTTTGAAACCGTACAGAATCGGCCGGACGCTAAGCTTCTGGTCGATATTGCGCGCGCAGAGAACTATATCATCCACCGCACCAATAATGATTTCACGGATGTGGAGAAGTACCAGACCATCCCCGAAGACATTAAAATCGCGACGAAGCTTGTTGCTGAGTTCTACGCCACTACCGCCCCTCAGGATCCGCAGAAGAAATACCAGAGTGAGACCTTCAAGGATTATAGTTACACGATAACCAGCGGGTCGGACAAGAGTGCGGACGATCTTGATATTTCGGCCCTGATCGCGGCTTATGTCAAGCCGGCATCGACCGGGACGCTGAATATGAAGATGAGAAAGCTGTAGGTGAGCGCTATGATTGAAAACTTTTTCCGTCATCGCTGTGACATCTACCATGTGACCGCTACGACAAAAACGGCCGGCTATGGTCTACCGAACAGTGAAAAGACCTTGACAAAACCCGCTCTGCCGAGCCTTGCGAATGTTAAGTGCTTCTTTGCCTATCCCGACACTGACGGGATTATGGAAAAGGAGCCGGCAACGGTATTCACGGGAGCGAACGAGATTTCGCTCCCAGCCGGTACCGTCATTAACTATGGCGATGTAATTATCGACAAACGCTTTAATGTTGACTACACAGCAGGCTTTCCCGAAGATGTGCGGGGCAAATATATTGCTGTGCCGCTCACCCGCAGAACCGTTCAGGAGGCTCTCTGATGGCAAAGAGTATGTTTGAGTTTGACGTCAGCGAGATCCAGCTGTACCTGAAGCTGATCAACAAGGCTGCCGAGGGCGAATTCAAGAAGCAGATTGCCCTTTGGTTCGAGGCCTGCGGGTTTGAATTCCTGCGGATCGTGCAGGATGAAATCATCAGCCGGAAAGTGGTGGATACCCGCCTGCTCTTAAACAGCTTTGAGAAAGGCAATCAAAACAACGTCTGGGAAGTATCGGATGGTGGTCTTACCCTGGAAGTCGGTACAAATGTGGAGTACGCGGCTTATGCCAATGACGGCCACTGGACCAATACGAAGGGGAAGACCTCACGCTTTGTGCCAGGCGTCTGGCGGGGTGACACCTTCCAATATGTTCGGGGAGCTAAAACGGGCATGGTCTTGAGGCAGAGATGGGTCGAGGGCTCGCATTACTGGGAAGCGGCTATCAGGATATTTGAGCGCATCTTCCAGAAGTCCGTGGAAAAAAAGATGGAAGAATGGCGCGACACCTTTTTCAGAAAAAAAGGCGGTGGTTAAGTTGCTGGCAGACGAATTGGCAAGCATCGCAAAAAAAATGTATGACATCACGAGCATTCAGGATATCTATTTTGACGAAGTAACAGAGGACTTTAAAGTCCCGTCCCTTTATTTCCCCCCGGTGGAGCAGGAGCCTTTGGGCGACACCCTAAGCACATTCGCCTATGACAATGCCGTGTATATCAAAGTATACGGTGCCACTACCAAGGCCGCCATGGCGATTGCCGAACAGATAATACATGTCATCAGCTGCGGCCGGAACCTGATTCCGGTAGTCGATGAGGAAGGAGACCCGACGGGCCAGAAATTCCGGCTGCGGGGTATTTCTTATAAGGCTATTGAGGTCGGTGCAGCCCAGCTTTATGTGCGATGGGAAAGCGTCTGGTCTTACACGCCGGGTGAGGAACATACCAGAGCGGCCAGGATGGTCTTTAACATTCTGACCAAGAGTTAGGAGGTTCAACATGCCAAAAAAAGAGGAATCCGCTGCTGAGGCTATCAGGGTTTTCCCTCTTGCGGCTCTCAGGAAAGAATGCCGCAGGCTGTACGACATCAGCGCATCAACCTTCGACGGGGCGACCGCCGGGCTAAGACCGGATAAGGAATATACCGTCGAGGAAGTAAAAAACGCCATTGAAAAATGGCAAGGAAGGAAGGTGTAACCCATGGCAGGAGGAAAATTCAACCGGCAGACCGGCAAGGTTCGGCCGGGTACCTATGTCAACTTTGAGGCCCTGGTGGCTGCCGGGCTAGGCGTGCCCGTGCGTGGTATTGTGATCATGCCGCTGCCACTTAACTGGGGACCGAAGCAGACCTTTGTGACTATCGAAGCCGTCGCACCCGATGCCCAGTTCAACAAACTCGGCTACGCAGTCAAGGACAACGACACGGCCGGCAATATGCTGTATATTCGGGAGGCGCTTAAGAAAGCGCAGACGGTTATCGTCTATCGCTTGGCCGGCGGGGTCAAGGCCGCCGTTACTGCCGGTGCTCTGACAGCTACCGCCAAATACGAGGGCACCCGGGGCAACAACCTCAAAGTGGTCATCGTGGCAAATGCGGTGTCCGGCTATGACGTGATGGTATACCTGGACACAACTGTTGTCTTTGAGCAGGCCGGTGCCGAGATCGTCGGCGATATGGAGGCCAATGATTGGGTCGATTGGAGCGGGACAGCAGCTTCGGCGCTGACCACGACCGCTGGATCGTCACTGACCGGCGGCAGCGATACCGCACCGGTCAACAGCGACATCACCAAGTTTTTGGATGACAGCGAGGTTGTGTCGTTCAACAGCATGTGCTTCCCATATACCGACGGCACCCTGCAAACGGCGCTCAAAACCAAAATCGCCTATTTCCGGGATGACGCCGGGAAGAAAGTCACAGCCGCCGTTCCGTCCTTCACCGGGGCGGACTATGAAGGTATTATCTCCGTTATTAATGGTGTGATCCTGGCCGACGGCACCACGCTTTCGGCCTCCCAGGCGTGCGCGTGGGTGGCTGCCGCCGACGCCGCAGCGACAAACATCATGTCCAATACCTACCTGGCTTATGACGGCGCGGTGGATGTCAACGGCAAAAAGACCAATGAGCAGTCGATTGCGGCAATCAATGCCGGCTCGTTCTGCTTCTCACTGGTCAACGGCCAGGCAGTGGTCGAATACGACATCAACAGTCTGACCACTTTCACCGCTCCGAAGTCGAAAGACTACCGCAAAAACCGGGTGCGTCGGGTGCTGGATACCTTTGAGGAAAGCCTGCAGCTCAACTTCCCGCCCAACAAGTTCGACAACGCCGAAGAGGCGGAGGGATCTGTCAGACCGGGCTGGAACTGCATGGAAAGCCTCGGCCAGCAAATACTTACCGCTTTCCGGGACGCCGGCGCCATCAAGAACGTGGACCTGGAAAACGACTTTGTCGTGGACCGGACGGCCTCGATCGATGACGAGACCTTCTTCAACGTGGGTCTTGAACCGGTGGACAGCGCCGAGAAATTGTACTTTACTGTCGTAACACGATAAGGACGGAGGTGTGATTGATGGACAGAAACAGAATGAGCCTCCGTGAAGGGCGCGTGTTCCTTGACGGAGAGCAGATTATGGACCTGGTATCGTGCGAAGTTATCTTTACCCCGGAAGTTTCCGAGAGCCGGACTATCGGACAAAAAGGAAAGTCCCGCCGCTGGATTGGTTATGACGTCACCGGCACGATCAACGAATACCGGTCCACGCCCTGGCTGAAAAATGCTATCAAACAGTATGTCAGCACGGGCAAGACGCCCAAGTTCACTATCGTCGGTATGCAGGACGACCCGAACTCCGACTACGGCGCCGCTTACGGCAAAGATGTCGTAACGGTCGAGGGTGTGGTCCTGACTGGCGATATCCCGCTCTTGCAACTCGACAGCGAAGGGGAGCACGTCCAGAGCGAGCTTGAATTCGGTGCCGCGAACGTCATCTCCAAATAAACATAGGAGGACTGCTCTATGGATATGAAATACTTCATGCGCGCGGAATTGAAACAGGATGAGATCGTGGAGATTCCCGGCATTGAAATCTTCAAGGACGAGAAGGGAAAGCTAATTCCCTTTAAAGTCAAGGTGCTGGGCACCGAAGAGGTCAACGATATCCGCAAGGCCTTTTCCAAGAAACGCATCGTGATGGATGAAAAAGGGAAGAGGCTCTTCGACAAACTCGGCCGGCCGGTGCTTTCGGATGAAACCGACACGGAAGCGGCGACCAGGAGGCTGGTTGTTGAGGCGCTGATATACCCGGACCTCAAAGACCCCGAGCTGATGAAGTTCTACGAGGCCAAGGACGTGATGGAGATGCCGTTTAAGCTCTTCAAGAATCCGAAGCACTGGGCTTATGTCAGTAACGCCGTGGCGGAAGTCCTCGGTATCAACAGCGACGAAGCCGTCAGCGATGACGAGCTGATCAACGAAGCAAAAAACTCATAAAGAGCGGTGATTCAGTGGCGGGTTGGGCCCATGCGTTATGGCAGCGCAAAGGGCTTGACCCGTTTATTTTTGCCGCTCTGGACAGACGAAAGCAGGCGTTTCTTATCGCCTCCGAGCTGATCGAGGATAAGAAGCCGCAGAACGCTGCCAATCTGATTTTCAAAGCCATTAAAGCCTATATGAGCAGACGGAAGAAGAGGGGGTGAGACTTTGGCAGTTGATTTTTCCGCAATTTTCAAAGCGCAGGATAAGGTAAGCGCCACGCTTAGCAATATCAACAAAAACGGCAATGTGCTTGAAAGCACCTTCAAGAAGCTGGCCGCCGCTGCGGCTGGCGTGTTCGCACTGGACAAAATTAAGGATTTCGGCGTGGACAGTCTGAAAGCCTTTGCCAGCTTCGAACAGGGCATGAACGAAGTTTTTACCTTGCTTCCGAACGCTTCAGACGCGGCTTTGGGAGAAATGACGAACCAGGTCAAGGCCTTCTCCAAAGAGATGGGGATCCTGCCGGAGCAGACTGTTCCGGCGTTGTATCAGGCTCTGTCTGCCGGAATACCCAAAGACAACGTATTTGAGTTCCTGGGTACCGCGCAAAAGGCTGCCGTCGGCGGTGTGACCAGTCTGGAAACGGCCGTTAAGGGCTTGACCTCTGTGGTCAATTCCTACGGAGCCGATGTTGTGCCCGTGCAAAAGGCCTCCGACCTCATGTTCCTGGCTGCTGGCCTCGGCGCTACGACGTTTGACGAGCTAAGCAATTCTTTATATGATGTGTTGCCGTCAGCGGCTTCCAGTGGGGTAGCGTTTGAAGATGTCACTGCATCCTTGGTTGTTTTAACTAATATGGGCGTTCCGACTTCGGTTGCGACCACACGGGTCCGCGCTGCAATTGATGAACTATCGAAGAGCGGGACAAAAACGGATAAGATTTTCCGGCAGATCGCGGGCAAAAGCTTTAAGCAGTTTATCGCCGGGGGCGGAAATCTCCAGCAGGCCCTGCAGATGCTGGAAAACGAGGCCAAGAAAAATAATCTCGGTATCAGTGACCTTTTTAGCAGCATCGAAGCTGGCGGAGCTGCCATCTCCCTAACCGGAAAAGGTACAGAATCTTTTAAGAATGCCCTGGAAGCAATGGCGGGAGCATCCGGAGCTACTGAAGCGGCCTATGAAAAACTGGATAACGGTATTGGCCGTACCTTCCAGAAGCTCAAATCCAAGTTTGAGTGGCTGAAAGTAGAGGTCGGACAGAGGATAGGGAATGCTATGTCAGCCTGGTTCGAGAAGAATCGGGGAACAATCGACAAGATTGAATCGGCCATCGGCACGCTGTTCAGTCAGCTTGACAAGGGCGTGCCCTTCGCTGAAGCATTTAAAACATCATTCAAGGACCTTATTCCGGCCGGCACGCTGAATATGATAGGAGACGTCTGGAATGCTCTCGAATATATCTTCACCAAAATCAAGGAAATTGCCGGCTATATAACCACCAACTGGTCATCGGTCAAGCCTGTGGTTATCGGCATCGGCATAGCGTTTGCCACATGGAAGATTGGTTCGGTCATTTATGACACCGTGACGCTGGGCAAGGCTATGTTTGAACTGGGTGGGGCGATCGGTGCAACATCTGTAAAGATATGGGGCAATGTGGCCGCTAAGGCCGCTGATAAGGCAGAAACAGCAGTGTTGATGGCGATGTACGCCGGCGATTTCGTGCGCTCCTTATGGACCAGTGTCACGGCTATCGGGGCACAAACGACAGCATTTATTGTTAACAAAGCCCAGATGGGCGCCCAGGTTGCCGGCATGTTGGCCTTAAAAGGTGTGCAACTGATATCCACGGGAGCGACAGTGGCCATGACCGCCGCGCAGTGGGCGTTGAATGCCGCTTTTATCGCCTCGCCTATCGGCTGGATCGTGTTAGGCATCGCCGCCCTGATCGCCGCCGGAGTGCTCTTGTACAAAAATTGGGACGTAATCAAGGCAAAGGCCGCTGACCTCTGGGCCGGGATTCAGGCCGGGTTTAAAACCTTTATCAACTTCATCATCAGCGGACTGAACTTCATGATCAATGGGATCAACAGCCTCGGTGTAGATATCCCGGATTGGGTGCCGCTGGTCGGCGGGAAACGGCTCGGGTTCTCAATCCCGGAAATTCCCATGCTAGCCTCCGGCAGCACGAACGCCCCGGAAACATTCATCGCCGGGGAGCGCGGTCCGGAACTGATTACCGGCGCTGCGGGATCCAGGGTCTTCCCGTCAGATGATACGGAGCGGATCATCAGCGCGCTGGAAAGCAATAACCGGCCGATATCGGTCTCTGCCTCTCCGTTTGCCTCAGATGATGAGCAGGGCGGTGAAACAGCGGCCGAAAAGACCATCAATATCAACCTAAACGGGAACGGGACTATCAAAGGCAGCGGGCTGTCTAAGGAAGAGATTTTGGATGCCCTGATCGTCTATATCAAGCCAGTTCTTTTGAGCATTATCGAGACGGAAATCTTCGAGGAGGGGGATCTGGCGTATGAGTTCTGATTATAAAATGTACCTGACATTCGACAACGAGTCTGAAAAGCTGTCCATTGTCGATCTCCCGCCAAAGATCGACGTTTCGTCCGGAACAAAAAACGAAAGTATCGACATTGCCGGACTGGGGGAAATAACAATCTTCCAGGCCCGGCCTGCTTTACAGTTCTCGTTCGAATCGTACTTCTCGCCCGAGAACACAACGCCCCAGCAGAATAAAGACACCCTACTCCGGTGGAAAGAAGCGGGAAAGCCGGTACATCTGATTGTCACCGGTGCCAATGTCAATATCTTCGTCTCCATCGAGAATATGACCTATTACGAGCAGGGCGGCGACGTCGGGACGATTTACTATACCCTCTTCCTGAAGGAATACCGGGAGCCGACCGTCCGGGCAATCTCCGTCAAAGGGATCATGGGCATCATGAGCGCCAGCACGCAGCGCGTGGACAACAGGATGCAGGCCAAGACATACCTGGCCAAGAGCGGAGACTGTCTTTATAACATTGCCAAGGGCCAGCTGGGAAGCGCCGAGAGGTGGACGGATATCGCCTCCTTAAACGGAATCAAGGCTCCGTATACCATCTATCCCAATCAAAGTTTGAAACTTCCGGGGTGATGAAATGATAGGATGTACGCTTATTCAAGCCGGAAAGACCATGGATATCTCGGAGCTGGTGTCGGATATGACCTGGTCAGGACGCAAGGGCGCCGCCGGCAGGTCAGTCTCCATGACGCTCCTGGACGCTCCGGAATATACCCGGTCTGGTATCGATATTGAGAAAGGCTGTCAGTGCATTGCCACATGGAAGGGCGCGGAGCTGCTGCGCGGATTGGTGGTCAGCCAGGGCCGGGGGAAATCCAAGAAGCTGTCGATAGCTTCCCGGGATAATCTCATTTACATGGCCAACAATGATGACACCTTCAGCTACAAGAACCGGACAGCCAGCCAAATCTTTGTGGATGTCTGTACCAGGTTTCAAATCAGCTATGACGTCGTGGCCGATACGAAGTATGTTATCCCTTCCGTTTCCCTGGAAAGCGGTAAGCTGTGGGATGTTATCTTGGAGGCGATGAGCCTTACCTACAAGGCTACCGGGCAGAGATATTACGTTGTCAGTTTTAAGGGCAAGGTAAGCTTGCTACTGCGCAAAGAAGCGGTTCAGCAATGGGTGATCGAGGACGGTCAGAACCTTATCGACTATGACTTTAACAAGAGCATTGAAAGCCTTGTGACCCGGGTGAAAATGGTCGGCGATCAGGGGACGCTCGTGGCCAGCGCGGTGAATGCGGAGCTGGAAAAGAAGTTTGGGATCTTCCAAAAGATTATCCAGAAGGATAATGATCTGAACGCCGGGCAGCTGCAGGAGGTCACCAACAGCACACTTAAGCTTGAAGGACTGGCCCAGGAAAGCTTGTCGGTCACAGGCCTGGGGATTGAAACAGCTATCTCGGGCACCGCAATTTATCTCATTATCCCGGACTTGGATATCCGGCGTAGCTACTATATCGACGAGGATAGCCACACGTTCCGAGGCAATTACCACGAAATGAAACTGACGCTAAACAAGACCAACGAATTTTAGGGGGTGGTGTCATGAGCGATAAGCCAACGAGCCTGAAACAGGCTTTTCAGCAGATGATCCCGGAGGGCTCCGGCCTGATCAGGGGAATTGTAACGAATGCATCCCCTCTTTCCATCCAGATTATCAATAATCCAAAAATGGTGGTCTCCGGCGCCAACCTGGTTGTTCCGCGCCATCTGACCGACTACGAAACGACTTGCACGATTGCCGCGGCGGATCTGCACAATGCAGCCGTAACGATTCACAACGCCCTGACAGTGGGCGAGAAAGTGACCATGCTCCGGTTCAGCGGGGGCAAAATTTATTATGTATTGGATAGGGTGGTGGGATAATGGGCCTGGATATACCGATCAACCTTGATTTAATCGATTCGTCGGCGGAGGCCATCCCGACCAAGACGCCATATATCGACTGGGCCGCCGGCCGGATATACGGATATGTTGACAGCCTCAACGCCATGAAACAGCATGTGAAAAAGACGCTCCTCACCGAGCGTTTTAAATTTTTGATCTATGACAATCAGTACGGAGCCGAAATCGAACACCTGATAATGGACAACATCGACATGGAAGTCCTACAGCTGGAAGCGGTCAGGGTGGTAAAGGACGCTCTGCTTTGCGATAAACGCATAATCGATGTTTACGACTTTGATTTCAGCGACCTGCAGGACGAAAGGGTTATTCGGTTCTCTGTAGATACGATTTACGGGCCGATACAGGGGGAGGTGCCGCTTTAATGTTTGAGGACAGAACCTATGAAAATATCCTAAATGAAATGCTTGACTTGGCCCCGGCTAGCGTGGACACCAGACAAGGGAGCGTGTTCTATGACATGATGGCTCCGGCCGCTCTCATGCTTGCCCGCTATTATACCGAGCTGAACACCACGATTGAGCTGGTATTCCTGGATACGGCCGCGGGGGCTTATCTTGAAGAGAAATGCCGGGAACATGCCGTGTACCGTCTGCCGGCGACGCCCAATGTGCGCAGCGTAACCTTTACTGGGGCAAGCGTCGCGGCCAATCAGCGGTTTTTTGCCGAGGGGCAGTATTTCGTCACCAAATATGACGAGGACGCCATCCTGGTGGTCGAAGCGGAAACGCCCGGTGTAGCGGCCAACGTTATATCGGCTGGGACGGCTCTAGTGCCGGTAAATACCATACCAGGGCTCACGGCCGCTACGCTCGGGGCTACCATAACGCCCGGTAGCGAAGCCGAAAGCGACGACAACCTGCGCCGACGTCTGCGCGAGAAAATAGCCGGGCCCGCAGCCAACGGAAATAAGCAGCATTATAAGACCTGGTGCGAGGAAATCTCCGGTGTAGGGTTGGCCAGGATTGACCCTCTATGGAACGGAAACAACACGGTAAAGGGGATCCTGATCGATACGGAAGGCCTTCCGGTCAGCTCAAGCATCGTCGATGAAGTGCAGGATTACATCGACCCGGGCGGCACCGGAATGGGTGAAGGCGTGGCCAATATCGGATGCCATTTCACGGCGGTGGCGGCGAGCGCATATACCATCAACATTGCATTTGACGCTCAGCTGGCGCCTGGGACAACGGCAGAAGATATCGAGGTGAGCGCTGCGGCGGCTATCGCAGCCTACTTTAAGGAAGTGTCCCTGGCGAGTACGGATAATTCGGCTATGATTATCCGGACCGCGGCCATCGCCAATGCCATCTATGACCTGGCAGGCTTGGTGGACTACGCGAACCTAACAATTAACGGTGGCACGGCCAATATTTCCGTACCGTATACCGACGTGCCAGTAGTGGGGGTGGTGAATGTTGGCTAAATTTGATGAGCTAAAGACCTATCTCCCGGAGTTTTATCAACAACTGCAGGAGGCTGCGGCTTATCTGGCCGCTCTGGGCGTGCAGATGGACGGAGTACACGAGGACACGATGCAGGCCAGGGATAATAACTTCGTTTTTCTGGCCGGCGCTGATGCCGTCACTAGGCTGGAAAAGTTCATGCAAATCCCCTTTGACCCGGCGCGGACATTGGAGGACCGAAAGAGGCTTATAGCCTCCTTTTTTGTGGGTAACAACCGGATCGGTGCCACAGAAATCAAGGAGCTGATCAAGGTCTTCACACCGTCTCCCACAGATGTGACTTTCGCGGCCAGCACCATCAATGTCCGTGTGACAAGGGATATCGAGGATACCTTTATTCTTGGTGATTTCTATTTCATTTTGCTTAAAAAAATCCCGGCACACCTGGATCTGGTCATTACCGTGTTAAGCACGTTTGAGACCAGCTTTTATGTAGGAGGCGCAATGACACAATACAAAGAGGAGGTAATAGACGCATGAGTTCGAGATGGACGACGGTTGTAACGACTGCCGGCGCGGCTCTGCTGGCCGGTATATCAGGGCATATTTTCAACTTCACGAAAGCCCAGTGCGGATCCGGAACAGTAGCTGTAGAAGCCCTGGCGTCTCAGGTTGCGGTAACAGGTATGGTGAAGAATCTGTCGATCACTGCGGTCAGTCATACTGACAATATCGCGAAATTAAGGCTGCAGCTCACCAACGCTTCCGTAGAAACGGGCTTCGACTTGCATCAAATCGGGATATTCGCCAAGCTGGACACTGATCCGACCGATGTGTTATTCATGATTATCCAGGCGGACACACCGGACTATATTCCAGCGGCCGCGGAAAGTCCCAATTTTGTCAATGATTATGTTGTCAACGTATTTGTAGGCAACGAGGCTACGATCGAAGGCAATATCGACCTGGCTGCCTATGTGACGATCGGTATGCTGACGGACACTGAAACGGTCGCCGGGGCCCAGGCCAAAGCTAATGCAGCTCAAGCCGCAGCACAGACCCATGCTGACCAGGCGGACGCCGCCCACGTCGCAGCAGCTGATCCGCATTCGCAATATGCATTGGATAGTGACCTTAGTAATTTAGCTGGGGCAGGGCGAACGAACGAGACGGTTAAGGGCAATGCTGACGCTCTTACGAACCATTTGCTAGACAATGCGCTGCATGTACCTCATCTTGGTATAACTACGAATAACGGAAATATTTACAGCTTAACAAGCACAAAAGTGATAGGTGATGGTGCGAAGTTCAGCGTTAAATTTAATGCCGCCGCTACAGGTACAGCGACCCTTAATATTTCATCCGATGGTACAGCGCGGACGCTGAAAAAGCCAGACGGTAACGATTTCAAACCAAAGGCTGGAATATACTCCTTTATCCGGGATGGCGTAAATTTTCAGTTATTGGGTGAAGGGGGGGAATATGGAACAGCCGGAGCTGCCCAAACTCTAACTGGATACAGTGTGGGTACAGAGAACGGATTGATTGATGGAATGATGCCAAATAGGGCTGGAGAGACTGCGGCTCTATCTAGCGAGGTTTCGGGCACGACGCTGAAACTTCTCGCTTCTGATGGATACCGGGATGGCGTGGATGATAAGGTTACCATTACTGATGCTGATTTTGTGGCAGGGAATATCAAGTCTGGTGTGAATATATTTGGTGTTGATGGAACGCTTCCGGAACCATTGAATTCAATAGTTGCTAGTTACACAATATCAGCAGGTGAGACAATATCAGCAGGTGGACTTGTTGAATTCATCAATGGGCAAGTAAGAAATCCAAAGTGCTATCCAACTGTACTAGATGAAAATGTATTTGGTACAGGTACTGTATCTAATGTAACTGCTACTAAATTAGATGATACACATATACTCGTTGTATATTGCTTGAATTATATTTATGCAAAGGTTATTACAATAAATACTGATAAAACTTTCTCATATGGGACAGCATTGACAATTGAAACAACCTCATCCGATGGTATGGCTATAACCGCTTTGAGTAGTAGTAAAGCATTTCTTGCCTATAATACAAATGCTTTATTCGGGGTAGTTTTATCAGTGTCAGGGACAACGGTGACCAAAGGTACTATAACCAGTATTGGGAGTAGCAATAGTTTCGATTGTATGATGGTTGACGATACCCATGTATTGGTTACTTACAGAAACACTTCAAACTCCTATTACGGGACAGCTGTAGTTGCCACAATTTCTGGAACTACATTTACATTGGGTACACCATTGGTATACGAGACCCTACAATGCCAATATAATTCACTCGCAAAATTAAGTAGTACAAAATTCTTGGTAATGTATAGGGAAGCCGGTTCAACTTATTATTCAATGTGTCGTGTATTGACTATTTCAGGGACTACAATTACGGCAGGTTCACAGTACACGATAAATAATACAAACTGTACCTATATCACAGGTGTTGCCTTAGATAGTAGCAGGGTTTTGGTTACATTTAGTTCAACAATTAATGGCACCTGTGCCGTAGTATTAACAGTATCTGGAACAACTGTCGTTGTTGGAACTGCGGTGCAAATATATTATAATTCGACATCTCATGTAATAGTCATGGCTGGTGGTTCTGACAATGCAGTTATTGTTTTTTATTACGGAATAATCGCCTTAAAAATCTCGGGAACGACAGTTACCGTTGAAGGTAAGAATATAACAACAACAGCAATCTATAACTCATCCGATTTGGTGGCGATGAGCGAGAGGGATTTTATTGCGACATATATAAGCTCTACTCAATCAAGTTATGGGTGTACAAAGCATATTTTACTTGATAATAGAACCCAGGGTATGGCAAAAACAGGTGGCACAGCTGGGCAATCAATTCAATGTTATGATTGGAGGTAATTTAATATGATTCTAGTGGAAAATGAAGTAGTTCTCGCGGTCATGGACACCTACGAACAAAAAGAAAACGGCAAACTCATCAATGGATGCATCTTCCCGATGGGCAGCGTGATTAACGTGATAACCCCTGCGGATGTAGTTCCCCAGAAGTATTGTTATGATTCAACTAATGGATTCTATCTAAATCCTAATTATGTTGAGTATATCTCACCTGAACAAGAACTAATAAAAATAAAGAAAAAACTTGGTGAGATTCCCCCAATCACTTCCCCTTCAACCTTACTGGATTACCAAACCAACAAAATATTTGAACTTTCAAAAGCCTGTGAAGAAGAAATTCTTACAGGCTTTTATTCTACTGCCAGGGGAACAAGTGAGTGGTACACCAACAGCAGGGATGACCAATCAAACATTATTGCACAGGCAACATTGGCAACCTTGAACCCTGCAATCATTCCGCAGTGGAAATCAGCAAATGAAAGCATCTGCACTGATTTCACTTTGGCACAGATGACCCAATTGGCAACGGATGGGGCGATTTTCAAAACGGAAAGGATTAAAACATTTGAAACATTGAAGGTTGCTGTTTTGGCTTGTACTACTATTGAAGAAGTGGAAGCGATATCATGGTCAAAAAAAGTTTGGTCTTAGGTTTCCTCATGGGCATGGTATACCTCACGATGGAAGGTTTCGCACGAGGCTGGACAAATATCTCCATGCTCTTTGTAGGCGGCACTGCTGCGGTGCTGGTTGGGCTATTAAACCAATACCCGAGGTATTACCGCCTTAAGATTTGGCAGCAGTGCGTCATTGGTACGCTCATCGTGCTGGCGATCGAGCTAGGATCTGGCCTGATTCTCAACGTATGGCTTGGCCTCGGAATTTGGGATTATTCAGCTAAACCTGGAAACATTTACGGCCAGATATGCCCGCAATTCGCAGCACTTTGGTTCTTCTTAATGCCTTTTAACATTTGGCTGGATGATTGGTTGAGATTTCGACTCTACCAGGAAGGAGATCCGTACAGGCTCAAGGAGATATATTTGGAACTGATTACAGGTAAATAGATTCAAAGAGCGACAGAACACCGTAAGGTGTATTTTTTTATATTTATATAAAGAAGGTATGATAATGGGCTGGACAATTGCGGGTATTTGGATCTTTCTAGTTTTGCTTTATTGGGCCTTTATTTATGGAGCCACAAAAAATGATCCCGATGATTAACGCCTCTTTAGGCGTTTTTCTCATAGCCAAATAACCGACCGTGAAAGGAGGCAGACAAAAAAAATTCAGAAAGGAGCGATTCAACTTAACACACACTTTTTTAGAAAAAAATCAACAGAGGATACTTTTATTTGTTTGGATAGGAGGATGATGATTTGGAAAGCACAACACCTGCGGTTTCAAAAGATGCTTGCAATGAGCGTCATAAAGCCCTTGAAAATTATCTTAGTAATGATAAGACTGCTATCGCAAGGCACGATGGGGACATAAAAGATGTCCAAGAGGCCATTGTCAGGCTGACTACGCTTATGGAAAAATACGGCGAAAAAAGCGGTGACCACGAAGATAGGATCCGGACGATTGAATCCAAACCAGCTAAACGATGGGAAAGCGTTGTCGGTCAAATAATACAGCTACTTGTTGCTGCTGGGATCGGTGGAGTTATTGGAAAATTGGTTTAGGGGAAGGCGTTGATCCTGAGCATCTGATTCTCTATAAAATATAAAAGGAGATGTTACTTTGAAATTTGGAAAAAAACCGTATGCTTCAAAAGAAAAAGATTTTAGGTTCAAGACGTATTTGACGGGGGAATTGCCTCCGCTTCCTGCCTCTTTTGGGCCCAAAGCGCAGATAGCAGACTGGGGAATGCTCGGTAATGATCAATACGGAAATTGCGTTTTCGCCGGTGCCGCACACGCCGTCATGCTATGGACTGCTGAAGGAGGACATCCGGTTCTGTTTACGGTGCAGGATGTTCTCAGCGATTACGCCGCCGTAACCGGGTTTGACCCCAACGATCCAAGCACGGACAATGGAGCATATCTCCGTGATGCTCTTGACTACGGGAGAAAAACAGGATTTATAGATGCCAGCGGACAGAGGCATAAAATCAAAGCATTTTTGTTGCTTGACATTTTGGATTTTAACGAAATCCTTATGGCGACATACCTGTTCTCGGACACTAAACTTGGTATTCTCCTCACGCAAACAGCCATGGATCAGTTTTACGCCGGGCAGCCCTGGACGATAACTGAAAACGACAGTCGGGTGATAGGTGGCCATGACGTTGAATTTATCTCTTTTGATGGCCAATGGATAAACGTCGTAACATGGGGGAAAGAACAAAAAATGTCTATAGACTGGTTTAAGGCTTATTGTGACGAAGCCTGGGCGCAGTTGTCAGAGGAATTTCTTGTCAACGGGAAATCTCCCGATGGTTTTGATATGACCCAACTCCAAGCGGATCTGTCTGCGCTGACCCCAAAGCCACATAATTTTACGATCGATATTACTCCCGGTAAGGCAACCGCCCAAATTGGTCAAAACGTTACAATCCAAGTAGCCACCAAGGATAACGGTATTCCCGTTCCCGATCAAAAAATAACGGTTGATTACGGCGGAATATCTCGCTATTCCGATTCAGCGGTTACTGACAATAACGGCATTGCTACCTTCAACCTTTCTTGTAACAAAGAAGGTGAAGAAAGCGGCCTGTTCAGATGGGTAGACCCTGCTGGTGTATCGCATTATGGGACATCGTTTATTACTTTTTCAAATAATGTTTTTTCCTCGGCTCTATCCTCTCAGGACTTTATTAAACGAGCAATAAGCGTAGCCCAAAATTATAAGACAGTTTACATGTGGGGGACATTCGGGGCGCCCGTTACCGCAGCGCTGATCAACGCCAAGGCCGCACAATATCCTGATCATTATACGGATACCAAGGTCGCTTACATGAAATCCCTGATCGGTAAAGGATACTTCGGTTTTGATTGCGCCGGATTGATAAAAGGTATCTTGTGGGGATGGTCCGGGGACGCGTCCAAAGATAATGGCGGGGCAATCTACAATTCCAACGGCGTTCAGGACATTGACGCTGATACCATGATCAACAAATGCTCAGAGGTAAGTACGGACTTCTCCAAAATTGTACCCGGGGAGGCGGTATGGTTACCCGGGCATATCGGAGTTTATATCGGCGCCGGTAAGGTTGTCGAATGTACTCCCGAATGGGAAAACGGGGTACAGATCACCGCTTGCCGAAACATCGGCGCTATTCCTGGCCTTGATGGCCGGGTGTGGGCGAAACACGGCAAGCTCCCATATATTAATTATTCAATAGAGGAGGCTTTTAAATTGGAACATGCTGTAATGTATTTCAAGACGGATGATTTTTCGAGTGCTTTAATGGTTTCAAATAGGCTCGGTAGATGTGCGATGTTCTGCCGAAACGGTGATAATGCCAATACTCACAAGGACGCCATGGCCGCAAAACACCTTGTAGTAATCGGCGGGTCAGAAGTGACTAATCATCCAAATGTAACAAATTGCTGTGGATCAGGCGCTCCTGAGACAGCAATCCTGGCTGCCCAATACGCCAAAACATTGTAAGATGAAAGCAGCATTAAGAAGAAGAACCGAGGGCGACCGGGAGATACCGGTCGTCTATATTTGGTGTCCGGGATGTGAGGAATATCATGCCATGCCAACAGAAGGGCCTCATAAATGGGACTTTAACGGAGAACAGGAAAAGCCAACGCTGCGCCCTTCAATACTGGTAAGAAGCGGGCATTATATCCCAGAGCATAAAGGAGATTGCTGGTGCACATACAGCGAACGGAATCAAGGAGAACCGGCGCCGTTCAAATGTACTGTCTGTCATTCATTCGTAACAGATGGGAAAATACAATTTCTGTCTGATTCAACCCATAAACTATCCGGGCAAACAGTAGATTTACCGGAAATAGATTTATAGAATAACTGCGCTACAGCGGCTTATTTAAGGAGGATTCTATATGTTTACCATCGACATTGTATTGGTGAAAATCGCTCTGTCCTTAGTGCTTTTGATCTGTGCCAATATTTTACTTGGCAGCATGAACGCAATTTTGGCAAGGCAATTCGATAAGACTAAATTTGTCAACGGTCTCTTAAAAGGATTGGTCGTTGCTCTCGCCATTCTCTTGGTTTATGTTGCCGGCCTTTTGGTGCCCAACATTGTCATTATGCAGATAGACGGACAAGACGTCACACTCGTAATGGCTCTCAGTATGCTCCTGGTAGCATCCTTATTATTCTACGGAAAAGAGAATATAGGCAAAATAGCTTCATTTATCAATGCTAAATTTGGAGATAATACAAGTAAAACAGTTAATAATTATATTGAAAACAAGGAGAACGGATCAATAAACGAAACGTTCACGGCGATCCGCGCCAGTGATAGATCAAGTGGCGATGAGCCGCCCAGTACAATATAATTTTTCAGAAGAAAATGCCCCCTCCGGAGGATTAAACCCTTCCGAGAGGGGGCATTTTTTTTATTTCCCTGCTCCAGATAACGTATATGGTGATAATCTAACGAATTACAGTTTTATTTAACGCATGATGTTAGAATATCCCCGAAGGAGCAGAGGCGCATGGCTGTTAGAATTTTACTATCCACGAAGCTTGGCGAGCTTCGCTGGACGCAGGCCGACCTCGCACGCAAGACGGGAATACGCCCAACCACAATAAATGAGATGTATCACGAAATCAGTGATCGTGTAAGCCTTGAACACCTTGACCTCATATGTGAGGCCTTAGATTGTGAACTATCAGATATCTTGGTGCGTATCCCCAATGAAGTTCCGAAGTTACAGAACCGCTCGCGTGCCGGTGAAATCGAGAAGGATGATTAAGGTGTTACAGCACCTTCATCTGTAACGGGCACCCTCTCAGGGGTGCCTTTCCCCTGCCATAAAAAAGTACCTTCTTTGTCTTGGACTGCGAACATGAACTCCGGATGAGCCTTCGTTAATAGTATCGCTGCTGAAATCAAACTGGGACTCTCGTAACTTTTGGAAACCTGATGCCATTTTCCTTCCAGGCCAGCTGTGACCAGGAAGAATTCTTGTAGCTCTGACAGTAATATCACCTCCTCTCAAAGGAGGCATTTTTTATGACAATGTTTATGATAACAAGGTTTTCAAAGAACGTATATGGTAAAGGGGCACCATCTTATCCCCTCTGGTGACGGGTATCCCGCGACCTCCCCGGAGCGGATCCGGATCATTGGTTTCGGCTGCTCCCCAGGCAGCCATCATCAGGCGGGTTAGATGAACTTTGCGAATTTGACAACTGTGCCTTTTTGAGTTTCTTTATCTTCGTGACTATTGTTATGCCAACCCGAAAATGTCCATTTATCAAACCCTTTATCCTTAGCAATCTGCGTCAATTTATCGGATGGCAGATGTCGAAGTGTAGTGCCTAATACGTCCGGCACTAAGTCGCTTTCGTGGTAGTCGATCCCTTCCTCAAGAAGCAGGGTGTGTTCTTCATATCGTTCCATCTTCAGAGATTTCATTTTTGTACCTCCTTCGCTTTTGACCATGCGTCCCTTGCTGCCCTGCAGGCTTCCAGTGTCGGCTTTACGCAGGAAAACAACTCGCCGTCGAGGTCGCGGTAATCGTAGCTGAAATAGGTTTTGGTCTTTCCACCGATCTTCCGGATGAACTTCTCGTATTGCTCCTGACCTGGGGTCTTGGTAGTGGTTACTCCATTTACCGTCATGTTCGTCATAGTAATCATCCATCCTTTCCGCCGGGTTTGGCCGCCCGGCTCGGCTAACCCTTTTATCTGAGAGCGTGAACCGCTCCGATGAGCCCCAGTTTATATGGTTCTACATCGCGGTTAAAATCTTCTTCCGTATAAGGCTTTGGCCCAACATAGAAGTGGGCTGCTATGATTTTGTCATTCTTATCCCGTTCATCGCGGTAGTAGAGAACATGATCGGAGCCGGTCTTTTCCAGGACCTCTTGGGCTGCTCCCCGATATTCATTGCGGAGATTAACGACTTCAGCCGGTGTAAGTTCCATCTGCTTTGCGCCTCCCCAGAAAATGCATGGGATTCTTTCCATTTTCATCTCTCCTTTAAGCTATTTTCTTAATGTGTACGACCGTAAACACTTCCGCTTGCGACTGTGTAATGCAAACACTTTCTTTGTCCGGGTTGATTTCGATTTCCAATGCTTTCAAAACCTGTGCTTTCCAAGTTTCGCGTTTTCCTGCTTGCTTGGCTTTATGAGCTTCCCATTGGGCGAGACCTTTTTTACCTTCCTCATAGCACTCTCGGCAGTTCATGCAATCCGACAATATCCAGGCGTTTAGAGCGATGTGGTTCAGCCGGATGGTGATTGCTTCTACCAGATATGAGCTGCCGTTTCCGGTACCGTTGTCTACAAACTCTCCTTTCGAGATTACCTGCAGGGCAAACTTGTTTCCCTCGAACTTGACTGTCATTTTTATTTCCTCCTTTATATATATAAAATAATATTTGCGTATGTAAATAATATACTGCACATACGAATAATTGTCAACCATATTTGCAAAAATATATTTGAGTTGATAAAAATATATTTACAAATGCAAATATATTTGATATTGTGTAAATGGGAGGGAATATTATGGCTATAAAGTATTTTAAACTTTTGGATATGCTACAGAGAAAGGGCTTGTCTAAGGGTGATTTTGCAAAGATAACTGGGTTTTCCAGTGCCACCATAGCAAAGCTTTCGACGCACAAACCGGTTAATATGGAGATTATTGATCGGGTATGCCACGAGATGGAATGCCAGCCAGGGGATATATTGGAATATGTACCAGATAACGATCAATAGATAGGCGGTGGTTGGGTGTGGAAATCAAATATACGAAGACAGCTGTCAAGGTGATCAATTCACTCGACAAAGCTATGAAGTTAAAAATAAAAAACGGTATAGAAGGGTTAACTGAAGCTCCACCTAAGGGTGACATTAAACAGCTTCAAGGCTATGATCCTTCGTTATACCGTTTACGGATAGGTAAATATCGTATATTATATGAGTATACTATTATTGATAATAAGCAAGCTCTCATAATTAAGGATATAGGTTCTCGCGGTGATATTTATAAATAAGGGAGATGATACCATGTCACCAGTAACAAAGCAGATTGTAGATATGATTGATATGCTACCTGAGAATGAACAGCAGCTGGCATTTGAATTCATTAAAAGAATGGTTCTGGCTTGGGACAGTGATTTTACAAAAATGACACCGTTTGAAAGGGACCGGCTGCTCAAAGCTGATAAAGAAGTTATGGCCGGTGAAGTTGTAGACCACACTGAAATAGATTGGAATTAAAAGCAAAGTACCGTCGGCATTGGCGGTACTTTTTGTGGCTCTATTTTGGCTCTAATATTTTAGCGAAATAGAAATAATATATAGAATATAGAGATGTTTCAGGGACGAAAAAGACTAAAAACCATTAGAAACTATAAAGAAACATCCTTCTATTATTGAGTGGGAATAATGGCACGAATTCTAGGAAGCCTTGAGAATACTGATTATTTTAAAGGGCGGAATCAGTGTTGTTGATGCTGATTTGATATTAACTTCATAACCACCTACAAATTACAGAAGGATAAAACGTCCTCTGGAAACGACAAGTTTCCAGAGGACGTTTTTATGTTTTTCTCCAATTTTTCTTGGGCTGGAATTTGCAGCAATCATCAGCGGTGTCAGGCCAGTTGAGTTTCTACTCGGCATATTCTTCTTCGGTGATTTTGCCGTCTGACAATTCCTGTTTTCGGAGATTCCATCACAATTGTGTTTAATAGGCAAATAAGCGAGGACGGTCACTCTGACTGTCCTCGCTTTGCAAAAGTCAGAAGATTACAGATGCAACGCAACGAAGAAACCTTCCCAGTTGCGAACACGAGATTGCGGGCCTGTGCGCAGTCTCCGACCGTAGCAAAATCATCCGTTAGCATCCAAGCAAGCGAAAGGAGAACAGAATATACTCCCGTTCCTCTGGGTCATCCAAATTAAAACGGTACAATTCATTGATTTTTTCAAGGCGGTATACAGCAGTGTTGCGGTGGATAAATAGCTGCTGAGCCGTCAATAAATAACTGCGCTCAGACTGGAGGTAGTTGCGCAGCGTCAGGCTATACGACGTCCCAGATTGGTCGTCGTAATCCTTTAGGTACCGGACCCCAGGATGGACGCAATGGCGGCAGAAATCCCTGTCCGATTCGAAAACGAGCACATCGATCGCGCAGTCGCGAAAGTGTGTCAAGCTTTTGTTTTGTTCAAATCCTCGTTTTACCGCGATTGACGCCTGCCTGTGGTAAATCGCCACCTCTCCAAGGTTGACAAATTGGGCGCTCACACCTACAAATAACGGGATCTCACCCGGAATTGTCGATAACAGCTGGTGCTCTGCAAATGCTTCCGCCTGATGACAGAAAACGAGCTGTTCCTGAAAAATAAGACCGATCGCCTTTTTAAAGCACTCGCTCAGGCCACTGAGATACGTCATAAGGCTGCCGTTCGTTGGTGCTCCATTTATTTTGCAAACGGTCACCTGATAAGAGACATCCTCATCCCAATCCATCAGTGCAATGAGCTTTTTTTGGTTGTGTTCCGCCAGGCTCCCTGAGGACAAGGCTTCGAATACGATCGACTGTGCGAAATTAATGAAAGTGTTGCCAGTCGTGTTCTGGGCGATCGAGGCAAGCGCAGCTTCGATCGTTTTGGCTAGGCATAGCTCACGCGGCGTGATCGGGTGATTCATGCATAACACGCATTGCCCAATCAGGTTGTTGTCTTTATCGCAGTAGCTGACCATGATTCCGTAGGAGTAAGGCGCAGCCACGGGTTCCTCATATACGAGTCGATTATGCCGAACGGGAATCAACTTTATAGAATTGCTGGAATTCATCAAGTGTATGGATTTTAGGGAGGACTTGTTCAATTGGATATACTCGTCCCAAAACTGGTTGATTTCACCGGGTTTATAGTTTTTGGAATATGCAATGAGATTCAGCTTCAGGTCTACAATTAAGATAGGGCCAATCAGGTTGTTGCAGGCGTCCACTATGCGCTGCTCGGGATGCTCCAACTGCGCGCTCTCAAAAACCATACTTTCCCAATTGTTATAAAACTCAAAGCAATCGATGATCCTGCTAGATATCTCGTCCATATCCAAGGACCGTAAACTGATGACGTCGTTGCCATGTGTCAGCAGAACTTCTTCGGACGTATTCCCGCTCAAAAAATCCTTTGCCCTGCCGATATAGATATGCCGACGGCCCTTCGGGGCAAAACTGGACAAAAACTGCATTCCCTCGATTTCATCAGCGCCGCTAGTCACGGTCAGAATGGGGTCATATTCCTTCAGCCATTGTGCGAGCATCCAAATATTCAGTTTCATACAGCCTCCCGATATTCACTGTACGCGCGATACAGTTTCTTAAATGAAAGACCCCTCAACAATTGTCGTTTCGATATATAGCATATAAGCTGACACCGGGTTATTATTAAATTATATTAAATATCCGCATTTTTCACAAGTTGGCTGAGGTTGACCGGATATAAAGTAAAGGACATTTTTTCGGGCTGTGTCTGTTGTTCATTGGCAAATGATCATTTCGGGGATTCGGGAAATACAAAATGAACTTGATCCTAGAATGACTCATCATTGAAACAACTGGTGTCGCTTTTCCGAGCAATGTCTCGGAGGCCCTATCTACACATCTTAGAGCTAATGCTCAGATTACTGTAATCATTGATGCAGGCCGCTGGCAGCGGCTGCGCATTTCATTGGAGAATCTGATTATTGGTCAGCTGAGCGGCGCACATACAGTGCTTATAAACAAAACGGATCTTGTGAGTCCGGAAGAAGCGGAAGCGGTGGAGAAAGACGCGCGTGAAATCAACGGAAATGCGATTTATTATCACGTAAGCGGTATAGAGGAAATTGGTGCTAATATTTTACAGGCAATGCTGGATGGCGAATCATAACGTCATGCAGCAAACATATTAGACTTGCAGGTGAAGAATTGCCTGAAAAATCAAAGGAGGAATGACATATTTCGGAAATCAGCGATATCGCTCTAGCCGTCGAATTTGGGAAACAGAGAATTGTCGACGCCGTTAACCCACTCACTGTCTCCGTTAACGCTTCATCTATTATCCGTGTGATTTAGACGAAAAGGTACTCGAAACTCTGATCGACAATGAAATTAATATGACGGAGGAAAAATTATGATGACCCCAAAACAGAATGCGCTGGAATCTATCTACGGCGGAAAGCCGGAATATGTGCCGCTTTCTCACGAAGATGTTCAATTAGCCGGCATGGCCTCTCTTGATCAGGAAGCGCCGTTAATGAGAAATGGTACTGATATTTTTGGCGTTCCTTGGGTAACAACAAAGGAAGGCAGTATACCAAAGCCAGGATTTATGTTGTTTGATGATGTTACAGAATGGGAAAAACACGTAAAAATCCCCGATGTCGCCTCTATGGACTTTAAGGCTATGGCTGAGGCAGAAAAAAATAGGAGGCCGCCGAGTGACGGGGAAGAGAGACTCGTTGAAATTATGGATGGCTTAGGACCATTTCAACGGCTGGTGTCTTTTATGACCTTTGAAGAAGCACTTTGCGCTCTTGTGATGGAACCGCAGGCGTGCATGGACTTTTTTGAAGCCGTTACCGAATATAAGATCGCCTATATTAACAAATTAATCGATTTTTATAACCCGGATATTTATTGTCTTGGAGATGACAATGCTACAGCGCGCGGATTGTTCATGTCCCCGGAGACATTTAGAAAGCTTATAAAACCTTATTGGGCAAGAATGGCGGAGGCTGTGACGAAGCGAGGCGTGCTTTTCAATATTCATGACTGCGGGAAATGCGAAGAGATTATTCCGGATATGGTCGAAATAGGTGTGAGAGTCTGGCAGTCTGCGCAGCCAATGAATGATCTGGCCGGGATTCTTGATAAGTACCGGGGACAGATCGCAGTTGAAGGCGGTTGGGATTCGTCGGGACCCCCGTCCTATATTGGCGCGGACGAAGAGATGATCCGCGCTGAGGTTAGGCGTTGCTTGACTGAGTACAAAAAACCAGGATTTTTCTTATGGCCTTCAATTATTAACGAACGCGGCAACAGCGTCTTCGTTGGGGATGATCGATTGGGCGCACTGAGGGATGAGTGGCTTAAATACCGTATGTTCTAAAGATTGCTGACAGCTAGCAAGAATTATATTGAAATATATGTAACAATAAAATGGAGGGAAAATTATGCTATCAGAAAAAGAAAAGAAAAGTCCGTTTATCGTCGCATTTGCAATTATGTCGGTATATGTCATCACCATGTCGGCCGGTAACGTTTCGGCAGCATTGGCCAGTATCTCGGCGGCGTTTCCCAACGTGCCCATGTCGACAATAGCCTTAATATCAACGTTGCCATCTTTGCTGATGATTCCGGCATCATTGATCGCTGGTGCGTTGGCAGGGAATAAAGTTAAATACAAAACTATAATAATCATTGGTATGTTATTTTATCTTGTAGGCGGTCTTGCACCTGTATCTGCAAATAGTATGACCGTCATTCTGATCGAAAGAGCTATATTCGGTATAGGCTTCGGCTTCATTACACCTATGGGCAATGCGCTTGTTCTCAGTGTCTACGAGGGTAACAAAAGAGCAACCATGTTGGGAATCGGATCAATGGTCATGAATTTGGGAGCAATCGTCATGCAGTTTGCGGGCGGCGCACTGGCTGAAATCGGCTGGCAATACAGTTTCTATTCACACGCGTTGGGTATTGTTTCTTTGATCCTTGTTCTGATCTTCCTGACAGAACCGCCCAAGGTTGGACAGCCTGCGGGAGCAGAGAAACCAAAGGTCAGAATTCGCGGAGGCGTTTTGCTGACAGCATTATTACTTGGCATCTATATCATTTTAATATTCCCGTCCGCCATCCTCATGTCCGGATTTCTGCAAAAGAATAATTTAGGTGGTCCTGCTGTTGCCGGTATGGTGCTGTCGGTATTCACCCTGGGCGGTATGGGTGGCGGCTTTGTTTATGGTCCTTTGTTCAAAGCCATTAAGAAATATGTCGTGGCGTTAGGCTTGCTGCTCGGTGCGGTTGGTTATGCGCTGGTCATCTATTCCGGAAATATCGTTCTCGTTGCGATAGGCATGGCTATAGCCGGCGCTTCATTCTCTATCGTATTGCCGGCCTGTTATATGATCGCCGGCATGATTGCCAGTCCCCAGGAAGTCGCGCTCAGCACATCTGTCTTGTTGGCTGCCGTCAATATCTTTGCTTTCTTTTCAGGTTACTTTATCTCTTTTGTCGGTGCTGTTACCGGAGATATGCTTGCGATGCCGATGGTATGGTGCATGATCGGACTTGCAGTAGCGAGTATTGTATTTATCTTTGTCAATCCTTTGCCGAAACCGAAGCATGCGACAGTAAACGAATAGTTACTGACTAAAACGCGGAAACAACCTTCATAGATTTGCCAGAGGTATGCCATGCCCCTGGCAAATCTGAAGCAACAGAATTGGTAAGAAAGAAGGTTTTGTTATGATTTATTTTTCAGAAAAGTATGTCGAAATATATTGGGATGAAGTTAATCGTGCTGTTGTAGTAATATTTAAGGGTTATATGAGCAGCGAGCAGCTCAGGGAAGCATTCGAAAAAACCATAGAATGTGGCTTAAAGTACCAAGCAAAAAAATGTTTAACAGATAACAGAAATTTTACAACAATAAGACCAGACGACCAAAAATGGCTGGAAGAAGTTTACATCCCCAAAGCAGCCAGAGCCGGGTTTACTAAGATAGCACAAATTTTACCTCAAAATATTATACAGAAGCAAGTTTTAAACAAATTGGGAACATATACTAAGTCTTTAATCGATTTTCATTACTGTGAAAGCTTTGAGGAAGCTGCTGCTTGGCTAAAAAAGCAGTAATAATGGTGATCATAGAACCGGCATGAGGGTTCTATGGAGCTGATATCGTTCTTATCGTGGGAATAACGCCCCGGAATCATCAATTCCGGGGCGTTATACAGTTATTACCAAGAGTTTTGTTTCTACGGATTTTTGCGGTTTAATACACTTTAGCTCATTTTACCCAACCGTTCGACCAATAAGACATTAGAATATGAAGTCTGATATCGGGAGAATCCAAATCTAGCCCTGTTAACTCGCTGATTCTTACAATTCTGTATAAGAGACAGTTACGGTGGATAAAAAGTTCCTCTGCTGTTTTAACATAATTTTTTTCGCATTGGAGATTATGTTTCCAATGTTAGAAGCTTTATTTAAGTGGATTTGCGTTTTTTAAAGGTATTTTTGAGTTAGGAACACAACCAGCTAACCCCTTGCAAACACAAGAAAACAAAAATCCCGCCTCTATCTAATGGAGGCGGGATTCATTGTATTATCTTGTGCAGATGATGTGCAGCAGGATACGGGAATCGAACCCGCATGCTGAAGCTGATGGATTCAATGATCTCTAGGAACCTCGACAACTAACGACAAACCGATAATTTCACTGCACACCTCTCATTCTACTAAGCCTAGCTCTTATTATGTCAGCGTTCAGAACACCAGATTATTCACATCGCCGGCTTGCAGAAAATCTCCGTCGGCATGTGCTAGGCTCGTCATGAGAAAGGGACGTTATAATGCTATATAGTATACATAAGCTGTTGTCTCAGTATTTTGATGTATGTATACCAACACTTTTACCGACTGTGAACATAGCGTTGCCATAACGATTGCTGAATCTAAAGTATGTGAGCATAGTATAAATATTACTACTAATGATACTATTTAGATACTGAAAATTCCAAAAGCGAAAAATAATCCGGATAGAACAAAGAAAAAAGTAGCTTAAATTTGATAGAAGTTAAACAAATATGTTTAGTAATTAGAAAAACTTGTCGAGTGGGAATAAACGGAAAGCCTATAGGCGATATCAGTAAGCCATGGTATATTAATATTAGAGCTACCAACTCTAACCGCTAACAAGGTCGGTTTTATGGGTATATTCAAAAAGTATAATTACTTTCTGATATATCTAAGTGCAACTAAGCAGCCGCCAAAGACTTGGTATCAGCCAATTTTTCTTTATAAAAAGGGGTGAATGTCATGAGAATTACGATTTTACCCAAAAGCAAATCCGGCAAAAAATCCTTCATTCTGGTGATTGTCAGCTGGATTTTGTTTGTCGTGGGCTCTGTACTTCCTTACAAGGAAGGATATTCCGGCTTAGAACTGATCTTGAATAATCCCCTGCAGGTTGTCATTACCGTTCTGATCTTTGCTGCAGGCATAGCAGCAGCTATTATTGGAATGAAAGCTGTTATCAGGAACAAAGAACGGTCGATCCTGGTTTTTCTGGTGATTCTGATTGGCGTGTATTATATCCTGAGTTTTTGCGGCGTCGCTGTGAACGTGTTTTTTAGCTAAATATCTCAGTAAAAGTTAAGTTCTATAGTTAACAGGGAAATGATGAAAGAAAAAAAGGTGCATCTGGGGGTCTGGAAATGAAATGCTGTCTAAAGCCTCAAACTAAACTCGGAAAATGGTCGGTAGGACTGCAGGCCTTATTCATTGTTGTTATAGTGGTATCAGTCGTGCTTGTAAATGTTTTTGAGATCCTGAGGTATGAAGACCGGTGGTGGGATGTTACCGTACTCGTTTTCCTGGCAAGCATTGCAGCCTTTATTACAGGAATAAGAGCGGTACGTAAACATAAAGACAACGCTATTCTCGTCAGGATATCCATCATTTTGGGATTTTGTACGATTTTGTTTCTTTTGCTGCATAGCTTATTTATCAATGATTAGAAACGAGCTTTCCGGGTATATACAATAATAAGGTTGAAGTATTAAGTGACAGGAAGGGATGATCATATGAAGACAAAGTTATGGCCCCAATCTCGTTCTGGACGATGGTCGGCTGGGCTGAGCGTTGCTTTTATTGTATTGATCGTGCTGAAAATGATGGGCGCACTGCCTTTTCCGACGTTTGCAGTAGCTGCATTGGGATTAGCAGGCTTTATTGCCGGAATTGCGACAATCATTGGCAAAAAGGAAAGGGCGATCCTGATATTTCTGCCAATACTTGTAGGACTGCTGATTATCTTCTGGACTGTGGCTGAGATTATTTATCCGTATTAGGCCTTTAATTCCAACATCAAAAAGGTGGTACCGTCTTGATCGAAAATATTATGATCTCCGTCATCGTCTTGCTATATGGGTTAGTGATTGGCAGCTTTCTGAATGTGTGCATTTACCGGATTCCGATTGGAAGAAGCGTTATTGGCGGGAGGTCCTACTGCCCGCACTGTAATACGCTGATTCCTTGGTATTTGAACATCCCTGTTTTCAGCTATCTTTTTCTGCGGGGACGCTGCAAAAACTGCCAGGGGCCGATCTCCCCGGTCTATCCCGCGGTCGAGCTGCTGAACGGGATCTTGTATCTGATTGTCTGGTTTACTTATGGACTGAATCTGGAAAGTGTTTTTGTAGCAATACTTTTGTCAGTGCTGGTTGTGGTGGCGTTTATTGACTGGCAGAAAAAGGTGATTCCGGATAAGCTGGTCATTTTTGTGCTGGGCTTAAGTGTTTTGCACGGCGTCTATCAGAGTGTGTGTTTGGGAGCTGCGTGGTATACCTGGGTGATTGGTTTTTTTGCGGCTTCCTTGCCGCTTTTTCTTTTAAGCTTATTTTTCCCCGATGGCTTAGGCGGAGGAGATATCAAATTGATGGCAGCTGCAGGGTTTTTTATGGGCCCGCCGGTGTTGCTGGCTTTGTTCCTTGGTTCGTTGTATGCAAGTATTACTGCGGTGTTACTGATCACAGTCAAAAAGAGGTCCCTGAAATCAGAGATCTCTTTCGGACCGTTTCTCTCCCTTGGGATATTTACCGTAATGATCTTTGGAGAGCAGATCTTTCTATCCACTGTGTCAGTATAGTAAGAAATAGACGGAATACGGATAGTATATGAGTAATACGTTCTATAATAATGTAAATGATTTGAGAATGACGATATGAATAATGAAGTAACAAGATAATGGCTAACCAGAAATGCAATGAACATGCAAAAGTTCATTGCATTATTTTATGCCCAAGCTCTTGTCTGAATAAATCTATGCTATTTTTCCAAACTATTACTGAATAGCTCTTTGCCATGAAAAATTATTGCTGTTATCGGAAAGGACCGTGTACTTGCTATGACTAAGCCACAGGCAATCGATGTTATGGAACCCGCCAAGGGAAATTTGCCCAGAGAAAAATTTGAGGAACTGGAAGCTTTTATTATCAATTTGCCAACAACGAAAAGCGCTCTGATTGAAATCTTACATAAGGCCCAGAATATTTTTGGTTATTTACCGAGAGATGTACAACTTTTTATTGCCCGAAAATTGGGAATTTCGGGAGCAGAAGTATTCGGGGTCGTCAGCTTTTATTCCTACTTCACAACCAAGCCAAGGGGAAAACATACGATCAGTATCTGTATGGGGACTGCTTGCTTTGTCAAAGGGTCGGATAAAATTATGGAAAGACTGAAAGAAAAGCTTGGCATTGAATCCAATGAAATCACACCTGACGGTCTTTTTGGACTGAAAGATGTCCGCTGCATCGGTACTTGCGGCATGGCTCCTGTTATGATGATCGATGACAAAGTATTTGGCAGGGTGAGAGAAGAGGATCTGGATACCATCCTCGAATCATACCGCCGGAAGGAGATGCTGGTATGAAGATTGGTTCGCTGGAGAACTTAAAAAGAATCAAAGAAGAATACCAAAAAAATATGAATATAGAACAAGGCGGCCAAACGCCGGAAGGACAAATCAAAATTCTTGTGGGGATGGGCACCTGCGGCATCTCATCAGGTTCAAGGGAGACCTACAATACTTTTTCGGATGAAATCACTGCCCAGAACATAACCAATGCCCAAGTTGTTCCTGTCGGCTGCATTGGCTGCTGTCACTCGGAACCAACTGTTCAGGTAAATAAACCAGGTGAACAACCGGTTCTCTATGGCAATGTAACCAAAGACAAGGTCCGCGAAATTATTGAGCAGCATATTAAAAATGGGAAAGCAGTTGAAAGTCTCTCTTTGGAAATAAACTTTGACCGGATGTAGAAGCGGGCGTAAATTACAAAGTACGTAAATTTGTTTGGAGGCTATGATGTCAGAAACAGCAAAAAATCCGAAACAATACCGGATTGCCTTGCGCAATTGCGGTTTGATTAACCCGGAAAATATCTTGGATTATATTGTGGTCGGAGGCTATGAAGCCTTGGGAAGAGTGCTGACAACAATGTCCCAGGATCAGGTCATAGACGAAATAAAAAAATCCGGGCTACGGGGCCGTGGCGGGGGGGGATTTTCCACAGGTCTCAAATGGGAAATTACAAAAAATCAAAAAAGCAAGGACAAATATATCATCTGCAATGCAGACGAAGGTGACCCGGGGGCTTTCATGGACCGGAGCATCCTGGAGGGCGATCCTCATTCTGTTTTAGAGGCCATGGTGATCGGCGGCTATGCGATTGGCGCCGCCAACGGATTCATATACATCCGAGCCGAATACCCGCTGGCAATTTTCAGACTGCAAACTGCTTTGCAGCAGGCTCGAGAATTGGGATTCCTGGGAGAAAATATTTTCAACACGTCTTTTTCTTTTGATATCCAGTTGAAATATGGGGCCGGGGCTTTTGTATGCGGGGAAGAAACAGCGCTCATTAACTCCTGTGAAGGAAAACGCGGTGAGCCAAATTATAAGCCGCCTTATCCTGCCGAAGAAGGATATTGGGGCTGTCCGACCTGTGTGAACAATGTGGAGACGTTTGCCAATATTGCGCCGATTATCCTTAAAGGGAGCAGTTGGTTCGCTTCCATTGGCACTGAGAAAAGTAAAGGAACCAAGGTTTTTGCGCTGGCCGGTAAAGTCAAAAATGTTGGCCTGGTCGAAGTCCCAATGGGAACAACCTTACGAGAAATTATCTTTCAAATTGGTGGAGGTATTCCCAATGGCCATAAATTCAAAGCCGTCCAAACAGGCGGACCGTCTGGAGGTGTGATTCCGGAGAAACACCTGGATATTCCTTTAGACTATGATAACCTGGTCAGTATCGGGTCTATGATGGGATCAGGGGGCATGATCATCATGGATGAAACCGATAATATGGTCAATATCGCCAAGTTTTACCTGGAGTTTACGATGGATGAATCCTGCGGCCGCTGTACCCCCTGTCGGATTGGTACGAAGCGGTTATATGAAAAGCTGAATCTAATTACCCGTCGCAAAGGAACAATGGCAGATATAGATGCCATCAAACAGCTTGCTTACATGGTTAAAGGCAGTTCGCTCTGCGGGCTTGGTCAGACTGCCCCCAACCCGGTCATTAGTACCATGAAATATTTTTGGGATGAATACCTGGCCCTGATTAAAGACATCGACCATCCCCGGGGGGAAGGACGATATCAGGCAAAGAACAAAATTGGTCTGAAATCATAGGAGGCTAACCATGACCCACGCTCAACAAACGCATCCTGCCAAAAAAATGGTTGATTTTAAAATTAACCATCAATATCTGCGGCTCCCTGAAGGCATCACCATTTTGGAAGCTGCCCATAAAGCAAGGGTTCGGATCCCAACCTTATGTCATCTGGATTTGCATGATATTAAAATGGTCAATCAGACGGCTTCCTGCAGGGTCTGCATGGTTGAGCTAATCGATGCAAAAACAAACCGGAATAAACTTGTCCCGGCGTGCGTAACCACCATTACGGACGGAATGGAAGTACTTACGCATACGCTTACAGCAATTACGGCGAGAAGAATGGCGGTTGAACTTTTGTTATCAAATCATCCCAATGAATGCTTCACTTGTCCTAAAAACGGGGAATGTGAACTTCAGGCCTTAGCCGCAGAATTGGGGATCCGGCATATCCGCTGGGAAGGTGAACGGATGAATTATCCGAAGGACGTATCCAGTGAGGCAATCGTCAAAGACGCTAACAAGTGCATTTACTGCCGGCGCTGTGAAACGATGTGCAATAAGGTCCAAACCTGCGGTATCCTCTCAGGGATTGGCCGCGGATTTGAAGCCTTCGTTGGCCCTGCCTTTAATATTCCGATGGTAGAGTCTTCTTGTACTTACTGCGGGCAATGTGTCCAGGTATGCCCTACAGCGGCGCTTACGGAAATTAATCATACCGATAAAGTATGGGAAGCTTTAAATGATCCGGATAAATATGTGATTGTCCAAACTGCTCCTGCTATCCGCGTAGCCATCGGAGAAATATTTGATATGGAACCGGGAACAATTGCAACCGGGCAGCTTGTAACCGCGTTAAAACGTATTGGATTTAACGCAGTTTTCGATACGGATTTTGGAGCGGATCTGACAATTATGGAAGAAGCCTCAGAACTGATCTACCGTCTGCAGAACAATAAAACACTCCCGATGCTTACGAGCTGCTGTCCAGCTTGGGTCAAATTTATTGAGCATCAGTTTCCTGAATTGTTGGAAGTGCCTTCCACCTGCAAGTCGCCGCATATTATGTTCGGTACAATCGTAAAAACTTACTATGCCGAGAAGAATGGCATTGACCCGGACAATATCGTAATGGTCTCCGTCATGCCCTGTATTGCCAAGAAAGCTGAGGCCAAGCGTCCGGAACTGACCAAGGATGAGCATAATAACGTCGATATTGTCGTTACGACTCGGGAACTTGGCCTGATGATCAAAGAAGCCGGTCTCGATTTTATCAATCTGCCTTCGAGTGAATACGACAAACCATTGGGTGAGACCACAGGCGCCTCAGTGATCTTCGGAACCAGCGGCGGGGTTATCGAAGCTGCACTCAGGACAGCTTATGCGTGGCTGACCGGTGAAGAATTACAGAAAGTTGAGTTGGAGCAGCTCCGAGGAGACACAGGATTGCGAAAGGCCACAGTGCAAATTGGCGATAAGACGCTACGGATAGGCATCGCCAGCGGGCTCGGAAACGCCCGGACCCTACTCGAAGAAATCAGGGACGGCAAGGATCAATATGAAGCCATTGAAATTATGGCTTGTCCCGGAGGTTGTGTTGCTGGAGGCGGGCAGCCTTACCATCACGGCAATTTTGAAATTGTTCGAAAGCGTCAGGAAGCCATCTATCAAGAAGACAAAAATAAAAAGATCAGAAAATCTCATGAGAATTCAGAAATCCAGAAACTATATCAGGAATATCTGGGCCAGCCTTTCAACGACATGGCCCATAGACTGCTTCATACTCACTTTGAAGAACGGGAAAGAATTTAATAGTATCGCAGCAAAATATACGCCGAGGCGATCACAATGGATAGAAGCATGAATGGAAACCCGATCAGGAAATACTTTTTGTAACTGATTGGATAGCCGTTTTTTTCGGCAATCCCCGAAACAATGACGTTGGCCGAGGCGCCGACAATTGTACCGTTTCCGCCCAGGCAGGCGCCCAGAGCCAAAGACCACCAGAGCGGCTGGAGCTGTTCCGGGGTCAGCCCACCGAGGACCCCGATTTTTTGAATCAACGGAATCATGGTGGCCACGAACGGAATATTATCGACGAAAGCCGAAAAAATAGCGGAAAGCCAGACGATCAGCATCGCCATGACGACCGGCACACCGCCGGTAAGCCCCAGGCTCCATTCAGCAATCTTGTCCAGGACGCCGACTTCGACCAATCCTCCGACTAAAACGAATAATCCAGTAAAGAAGAAGATCGTTGGCCATTCAATCGCTAGAAATACCTCTTCCGGTTCCTCGCGGCTCAGTACCATGAGCAGCATGCCTCCGGCCAGCGCAATCGTAGCGGTCTCAACATGGATGACGGCGTGCAGCATAAAACCGACAATGGTCAGAGCAAGCACGGCCAGGCTTCTTTTGAGCTGGGCCCAGTCTTTAATATAGTCGTATTCATTTTGCGACAGCAGCAGGGCGATGGATTCCTGATCGGTCTTTAGCTTTTTGCGATAAAGAAAATAAAAGCCCAACAGGGTAACAGCCAAGATTACAATTGTCACAGGTGTCAGGTTCACCATGAAATCCATAAAAGTAAGCTCTGCCGGTCCGGCAATCATAATATTCGGCGGATCACCGATCAGGGTCGCGGTTCCCCCGATGTTACTGGCCAGAATCTGGGTAATCAGAAAAGGCATCGGGTTTAATTTCAAGGTTTCAGCAATCACAATGGAGACCGGAACAATCAGCAAAACAGTCGTCACGTTATCCAGAAAAGCCGATAAAATGGCAGTCAGTATAGCCAAAGAGATCAACAGTCTGATTGGATTGCCTTTGACTTTCTTGGCGACCCAAATAGCCAGAAAACCGAAGACACCGGAACGTCTGGTCAGATCGACAATGATCATCATGCCGATAAGTAAACCCAGCGTATTCCAGTCAATGTGTTCGACAGCAGTTTTCTGCGGGAATACACCTAAAAGAATCAGGAGACAGGCACCGAGGGCCGCGGTGACAGCCCGCGGGATTTTCTCCGTTACGATCAGTGCATAAGTAGCTACAAAAATAACAAGGGTCAGAATCAAGGTCATGAATCGTACACCTCCATCATTAGTGTGGTCAATTTTTATTGGCCTAACCGGTTATAGTACACAAAATAGTTGAAATAAAAAAGAGCAGATCCGTAAAAGGAACTGCTCTCCCCTGAGAAGTTCAAAATCCTTGTAGTCTGGCAATCCTGTCAGAATATCCTGGAAACGCATTACATGCATTTCGAATCCCCTAATTTAGACCCATGACTTTAGCGTCCTTCACTTTCGTAAAGTTTGCTCCAACACATTAAAAACCATATTGTATTTTTAAGTGAAATCTGAAAATCCTGTCAACCCGATTGTGTCCAGAAAAGTATAGCATCTCTGTTCACACTTTGTAAAGATACCACGGACACGATCGGAGATACGCCTTGGATACCACGAAGCTAAAAATGAAGCTGGGTTGGCAATGCCGGTATCATCTTATACTTTTTGATAAAAAAACGAGGAAACGGATTTAAGACCGTGCTGGCTTTTGCCAAATAAATGCTCTGTACAGCCTGTGAAAAGGATCCCTTCCGTCTTCAGGGAGTCCGCAAATTTTTTATACAGCACATCCTTTGCTTCATCGGTAAAATAGATCACGACATTGCGACAAGCAATCAGATCAAAGCCCCGGTCAAACCTATCGGTAAGCAGGTTCTGCGTCTTGAAAGTCAGATTCCTGGTGAGCGTGCTTTTAATCTGAAATTTCATATCAGATTTGTTGAAATACTTATCAAGAAGATAGGGGGGAGTGCTGGCAAAATCACGTTCGTCATAAATACCTGACTGGGCCTGCTTTAAGACGTTGACGTCAATATCTGTTCCAAGAATACTGAAGTTTGTTCCCGGAAAATATTCCGCCATAATGATCGCCATGGTGCAGGCTTCCTGGCCTGCTGAACAGCCCGCGCTCCATATTTTTAAGGAAGATCTGGTCTTCAACAAATCGGGGATAATTTTTTCCCGAAAGACATCCCACTGCTTGACATCACGGAAAAACTGTGTGACGTTGATGGTCAGGTGTTTAAAAAAAGCATCGTAAAGGTCAGGTTTAAGATTGAGGTCCTTCAGGAAGTCCGTATAATTTTCCTGGTAGCCCCTTGTGTTCATGAAGTTTAGGATCCGTCTCTTCATCTGGTTTTCTTTATAATAGTTCAAGTCAAGACCGCTGACATTTTGGAAAGCTTTAACGAATCTAGGATAATCCGTAATCATGCCCGTGCCGTTCATCATTCTTTATTGCTCCTTCCGCTAGTACAACGTTTTAATAACTATTCAAAATATTGTAAAGGCCAATTCAATTTTAATATCAGGTGAATAAATCGATAATAAGTCCTTTAATTTCATGGATTTTTTCCAGGATTTTTAACGGTTCAGATTGGGAAGAGAGTACCTGTTCACCCAATTCTTCCAGTGTCTTGTTGATTTTCGTTACCCGGGCCATGACTTTCGGCTGGCCTCGGTAATCCCAAAAAGTTTCCTCTTGCATATTTCTGCTTTTTCCAAAGGTTGATTGAAGAAAACTTTTGACCAGGGTTTTAAATTCCATCAGATTTTCCAAAGATCTGTTCTCGGAGAGCTTTTGTCCCTGCTTTTCAAGACGTTTCAGAAAAAGTTGCATCTCCTGGCTTTGAAGTTGACGGGAATGTGATAGAATATTGCTGAAGCTGCTTTCCTTTTTTTCTGAAGATTGATGAAGATCAATCCCAAAATTATTTTTTGGGGTGGAATTATTAATTTTTAGTGACATGTTACTCCCTCCGTGAAAGGATAAAAAATATGAAATCACGCCGGACTTTTCTAAAAATTGTAGCCGGACTGGCGGCATTTGTTATCCCCTGGACGGTCCTGCCCGGGGCATGGGGGCAGAAACTCGGAAGCCTTCTGGGAATTCCGTCTTCCAGCATTGAGTTTGCTTCGGGTGAAGGTACTGTTTGGGTGCCTTCAATCCAGGCGATTTCCAGAAAAGCCATCGAAGATGTTCAGTACTTGTCTCATGCCAATCTCGAAGGCCGTCGGGCGGGAACTGCGGGAGAGACCAAAGCGCTTGTCTACCTGGAAGGACAATTTAAGGCCTTACTACTTAAGTCTTTCAGTGCGGACAATTACTGGCAGCTATTTTCGATTCCTTCGATGAAAGAAAAGATGATTGACGGCAGAGCGCTTTTTCGACCGGATGAAGCGGACACACTTCGGGTTCCAGCGGCCAATATCTTAGCTGGTATTACCGGGAATAACCCAAAACAGACACTTATCCTCTCTGCCCATTTTGATCATCTCGGTATTTATAACGGGGAAGTCTATCCGGGTGCGAATGACAATGCTTCTGGTGTGGGCTGTATTCTTCAAGTCATGCGTCGGCTGGTGAAAGAGGCACAAGACGGTTTTACGCCTAAAATCAATATTGCAGTGGCTTTTTGGAGTGCTGAGGAAATGGGCTTCCTGGGCTCCAAATATTTTGTACAGAACCCTCTGATCCCGCTCTCCGAAATAAAGGCGGTTATTAACGCTGATACGGTCGGCAATGGTGCCGTTGGAGAGTATATTCTCTGGTCAGCCGGTGAAAACTCTCAGACTTTGATTGAGACCCTGAAAGATGCCGGCAGGGTAAATGGGGCGGTCCTCAAGCATGTTTCTGGCGGCAGCCATCACAGCGACGAGATATCCTTTGCAGGTACTGGCATCCCTGCGGTAACTATTCTGAGTAAAGAGTGGCTGCTGAATAATCATACGCAGGAAGACAAAATATACACGGTCAATGAAGAGAAACTCGAAATGACCTGTAATATTATCTATAGGGCTGTTAAAAGCTTGGCCTACTAAAGCGATAAGGGTGCTAGTTGCGGTCATTTCCACTACTGTTGGTACCTGTAGCCGTATTGCTACTGCTGTTGCCTGGCTCGAGCAGATCATACTTGGAACGTAGGATAATCAGGTCAACTCTACGGTTGGTAATTCTTCCCTGATCTGTGTTGTTATCAGCGACTGGGCGGTATTCGCCGTACCCTGCTGCTGACAGTCGAAGGGGATCGATCTCACCGTCATCGACAAGAATATGGACGACATTGGTCGCCCTGAGTACGGACAGTTCCCAATTGCTTCGAAATTCTGCGGTATGGATCGGCAGGTTACAGGTGTGTCCTTCCACTTTTATATAATTCGGTGAAGCGGACAGGACCGTGCCGATTTTTTTCAGGATGGCCCGTGAATTTGTCGTAATTTCTGCTGAGCCGCTGTTAAACAGCAAGGTGTCCTGAATACTGATGACCAGGCCTCGTTCCTCAATGGATGATACAAGCTTATTTTCAATTCCATTTTCTTTCGCAAACTGATCCAATTTGGCTTTGATTCCCTCTATTGTAAGGCTTTCCTGATAATCCGTATTTCCTTGGCCGGTTCCTTCTGAAGGGGTGATCTCCTGCTCTATTCCTTGCTGGTCATCCTGGCCTGTCGAAGTTGAACCTTCAGTACTCCCACCTTCAATGAAAGAATCCCCAGCCTGTGTTTCCGAGAGGTTAACTGCAGAAGGTGCCGCACCGCCAAGCGTTATGCTCAGGGATTGGGCCATCGCCCTGAATTTGTTGGCGTCAACCTGACTCATCGAATACATCACGATAAAAAAGATCATTAATAGTGTAATCAGATCTGAGTAGGTAACAAGCCACCTTTCCTGACCGGGGGGGTGGCCATCTTGTTTTTTTTGCTTTCTCATTTTATCACCGCTTCTATACTAATGCTTGTATACCTCGAATGTTTTTACTTGTGATGCTTTTTAGACTAATGATCCGGTTCTTGTAGTTACTTCTTCAGCCTCAAATTTAGTTTCTTTCTCGGGTATATAGCCGAGGTGGGTCTTGAGTTTTTCTTTCAGGATTGCGGGGTTCTCACCGGATTGAATAGAAATAATCCCGTCAAGAATCATTTCCATTGTCTGCACTTCCATCTGATTTTTTATTTTCAGCTTGGCAGCGATAGGTAGATAGACTAGGTTAGCCAAACAAACACCATAGAGGGTAGCAATAAAGGCTGCGGCAATCGAACCGGAAAGACTATCGGGGTCCGTCAGATTACCAAGAACGTGAACCAGACCCATGACGGTTCCGATAATACCCAAAGTCGGGCTGTAGCCCCCAGCGGACTCGAAAAAGGTGATCCCAACCTTATGCCTATTTTCCAAAACAGCAATGTTTGATTCCAGGATGCTTCTAGTAATTTCCGGGTCTGTCCCGTCAATTACCAACTGCATGCCTTGTTTGGTGAATTTGTCATCGACGGTTTCCAATTCCTGTTCAAGGCTCAAAAGTCCTTCCTGGCGGGCTTTCTCAGAAAAGTGCACCAGGGTGAAATAGGCTTTCTCCACACCGAAGGATTGATTTGTGAACGCAATATTTAACCATCTGGGCAATTTCTTCAATTCTTCTAAAGGGATACCGATGACGGTTGCCCCCAATGTACCAAGAATGACAATGAATATTGGGGCAGTAGCATACAAGGAACCTAAGTGTCCGCCCTCAATAACGTAACCAAACAATATTCCGAAAAATCCCAGGACAAGCCCTAAGATGGTAGTTATATCCATTGACTGATGTTCCTCCTATGTAATCTTCATTTACACACTATTAATAACGTAATTTTTGACCGAAAACATTAGGGGTTTTAATCGCTTTTTTATCGGACCAACCAATATTATACAGCATTCTGCCGGATAATGACACGAAAAAGATTATTCCAAACTTTATAAATGGGTATAATAAAGTGATATTGTGAGATATTGAGAGTTAATAAGAGGTAATTAACTTTAATTGGTCGTGGATGATGTTCAGATTACTGGGCGGCTGGACGATAAGAAAACTGTATAAAACAAAAAAGATAAAAACAGTCAGGTTGGTGAATGTGATGAAAATAGATGGTACTTCAATTTCCCCCGTCGGCAGTGTCCAAGCTGCGATCCGGGTATCTCAGACGAGTAAGGTCAATACGGCTTCAGAAAAGGATCAGTTGGCCGTATCTGAAAATGCGCAGGTTTTTCAAAAGCTACTGCAAAAGATGAAGGAAATGCCAGACATCAGAGATGATAGGGTCAGGGTAATCTCCGAACAAATTGCCAATGGTGAATTTAATCTTGATGCAGCTTCTATTGCAGAAGGAATTCTTTCTCCAAACGGGATGGAGGGAAAATAAGTGGCAGAATATGTAGCGGGTCTGGAAAATAACCTACAACAGCAAATTGCTTTCTATCACCAGCTGGTCGAATTAGAACAGGAAAAGCAGAAAGCGCTCGTGGACAATGTTATTGAGAAAATAGAAAGCATCACCGCTCAGGAAGAAAAAATTCTGCTCGAAGTCGGACGGTTGGAAGAGGAAAGACTTTACTGGGCAGAATTTTTTGGTAAAGAGATTGGCAAGAAAACAGAGGATATTACCTTAACGGATTTGATCAAATACTCTCCGGGCTTTGAGCCGATTGGCCAGGAGTTCGAAGAAGTCATCAGCCAACTTAAAAATTTACATGAAATCAATGCCAAATTGCTTAAAAGTGCGTTGAGTATTGCCGATTTCACGTTGAGGCTTCTAACGGGCCAAAAGCATACAACGTACTCAAACCCTTCAAATAAAGGCGCAAAAAATGACTTCAGTCCAAATAATTTGATCAATAAAAGCATCTGATTTTCGATTCATAAGATTCCAGTGAGGCAGGTTTTTCTGCAATAAGCTCACAGGCTTGATTAAAAGGAGTAACGGATATGTACTCAACATTTATGGGGCTGGAAACGGCCTATAGAGCTTTAATTACATCTCAAGCGGCTATTGATACGACCGGCCAGAATATTTCCAATGCCAGTACTACGGGCTATTCGAGACAGATCGCCAATACGCAGGCGACAATACCGCTGACGATTAATGCCAACAGCAGGGATTTAAGCATTGGTACGGGTTCTTTTCTAACGGATATCACCAGGGTAAGAGATGCTTATCTCGACCAGCAGTATCGCAGGGAAACATCACAGTACGAATATTGGTCTGGAAAAGAAGCGACCCTTAGTCTGACTGAACAGTTCTTTAATGAAACTTCGGATTACAGCCTCAGCTCTGATATGTCGAAATTTTGGAGTGCTTGGAGCGATCTGGCCAATTCTCCGGAGGAAAGCGCCTCCCGTATTGTTGTCAGGGAAAAAGCCGTATCGCTCACGGAAACTTTTCATAATATTGATCAGCAGATTACTGCTTTGCAGAAAGATCTTGATAACAGTGTCGATGCAACAATTACGCAGATCAACACCATCTCTGATCAGATACAGCTGCTTAATAACCAAATCAGGAATGCTGAGATTAGAGGAGACAACCCGAATGATTTAAAGGACCAGAGAGACCAAATTGTCGATGAACTGTCCGGACTTGTCCCAGTGACCGTTATCGAGTCTTTGGATTCGAATTTTACGGACAGGTCTGTAGGAAATTATACCGTGATTATTGGAAATTCTACGGACAGCAACAATGTACTGGTTTCTAATGGCAATGCGTATCATCTCCAGGAAGACCCGGTCCCGACAGATGCAGCCACAGGTTTCAGCGAGGTATGGTGGGAAGCTTCCGCAGACGGGACGAAAACCGCAGCCGAAGTTGATCTCGGGAGCGGAATGGGCTCTCTTCAGGCAGATATCGAAATGCGGGACACGTATCTGAGTGGATTTCGGGACAACCTGAATACGCTTGTCACGGTTATTGCCGATTCGGTCAATGCGCTTCATCAATCAGGTCAAGGGCTGACGATAGATACGGGGCTGGACTTCTTTACCAGCACGGATTTAACCAGCCCAATTACGGCCGCGAATATTATCGTGAATCAAGACATTCAGGATGATGTTAATCTGATAGCGTCCGGAATTGCGGATGCTACTGGAGTCTCCTCCGGCGACAGCAGTATTGCCCTGGCCATCTCGTCACTGGCATCCGGTTGGGACAGCCTGACGACCTATGCTTCCGTGCCGGCCAGTGTCACGGCGCTGGGAGCCAGTTCAGTCTCGGACTACTATGAAGGATTAACGGCAGAGCTTGGTTCCGATGTGGAACAAAGCACCCGAATGGCTGAAGGCCAGAATGTACTTGCCACGCAGCTAGGGAATTCCCGAGAAGCGCTATCGGGTGTTTCTTTAGATGAAGAGATGATTGATATGATCAAATTCCAGAAAGGGTACAGTTCGGCAGCCAGAATTGTGACGGTGCTGGATACCATGCTGGAATCACTTCTGGGTATGGGTGTCACGAAATAGGAGGAATAAGCATGCGGATAACGAATAATATTATTAGCAGTAACCTTTTGTCGAATCTGCAAAAATCCAGTAATAAAATGATTGATCTCCAGAACAGTATTTCTACGGGGCAGGCGATATCTAAGCCTTCGGATGATCCGTCTAAGATTACGGCGATTTTAGGGCTGAAGACAAATATTTCATCGATGGAGCAATGGAAGGATAATGCTAGCCGGGCTCTCGATTATATGTCCAGTGTTGAATCTGTAACCGCCAATATGACCTCGATGCTTCAGCGCTTAAGAGAGCTTGCAGTGCAGGGGTCGAGCCAGACCAATTCCCCAGATGATCTGGGCGATATCAAAAAGGAAGTCGATCAAATTATTGAACAGCTCGGTGTTATGGCAAACAGTCAAGTCGGTTCGCGCTATATTTTCAGCGGGACAAACACGGATACGGCTCCCTGGACGGGTACACTATGGGAGGGAAACGCCGAATCACTCTCCGTGGAACTTGGTGCCAATGTCAATTTTAATATTTCCATCAATGGTCAGGAACTCTTTGGCGTCGATACTGGGACTGGGGTCAGTGATTTCTTCACAGCACTGAATGATTTTTCTACAGCCCTGAATAATGGCGATTACACTGCAGCAGGCAATTCTATCGCGGATCTTGATTCAATATTAAGCACATTTATTGATGTCCGGGCGGAGCTCGGTGCAAAGATCAGTAGGGTAGAAACGATCAGTAACAATCTTGAGACCAGTATTATCAATGCCAAGATGAATCTGTCCAATCTTCGGGATACGGACTTGGCAGCGGCAATTGTTGATTATAACTCAACGATGAATACGTACCGAGCGGCATTGTCGGTCGGTGCCCAAATCATCCAGCCTTCTTTGGTTGATTTTCTACAATAAAGTCATTTTCAACAATGTTAGCTTAAATTAGATTTATTTTCTTCTTTCCACAGATCGTGATTGCTTGGAGGTGCCGGTATGATTAGCCTGCAGTTTAATCAGCAGTTTGCCAGAATCGGCCTGAATATTAGTGATGCCAGTTATGAACTGAATAAAAAGCAGCCTAATTTACAGATTGACCAGATTAATCCGAATGTTCAGGTTCGAACATCACAACCGAACCTCGAAATTGACTCCAGCTCAATGCGTGAATCGATAGGGTTTGGAGGGATCTGGTTTATGCAACAAAGCCTTAAAGCGAATGCCGATGCTGAATTCCAACAGGACCTGGAAACGATCGTTCAAACGGGGCGTCAAATAGGCGAGATTGAAAATAATGTGCCGATTGGACAAGTGGTATTTCAAGCGATGGCCCCGCCCGAGAGCGAGGTCACGATTGCTTCGCTTGCACCCATTGAGATTCGGTATACCCCAGCTGAAGTTCATTCTAATCTTCAGCAGGGTGATGTTCACTATTCCGCCGATTTGGGCGAGGTATCGATAGACGGCTTCAAGTATCCGTCTGTTCGTTCTTTTATTGAGCAGCAAGCCTACCTCGAAATCAAAGCGGTAGGACAAGCCATTGATATTAAACAATGAAAATGAAAATGAAGATGAAAATGAGTATGAGAATAAGAATAGAAATAGGAATAGAAATGAGACAGACCAAGGAGGAAGAATAAACAATGGATGGCAAAGGAATTGAATCAGTTATCTTTTTCCCTGATGGAATACCCGGATTTGAAGAGCTAAAAGAATTTTCTCTGAATATTGAAGAGGATACTTTCCTCGCTAGGATGGATGCCGTCGCCAACCGGGAAATTGCTTTTTTTCTGATTCGGTCACAGCTCTTTTTTCCGGAATATTTGCCTCAGGTGGACTTGAGTCCGCGTGAAACAGAGATTTTGGACATTGCAGTTACCGATAACGTGGATGTTTGGAACATCATTACCGTACACGCCAATGATCTGGCCCAGTCGACCGTCAACCTGCGTGCTCCTCTGATTCTGAATGCGAGGACCCATAAAGGGGTTCAATTGATCCTGAGTGATGAGATTCATTCTTCCAGGCAGCCATTGTTTCCAACACAGCAGGATTCTATCGGAACAAAAAACGATCAAGAAGGAGCTGTGGACTGATGCTGGTTTTATCACGGAAAATCAATGAAAGAATTATGATCGGCGACAATATTGAGATTGTGGTGGTTGCGGTAGTCGGAGATCAGGTTAGGATTGGCATTGAAGCACCTAAAGATATTAAGATTCTGCGCAGCGAAGTTTATGAAGAAGTGCAGAATCAAAATGTGAAGGCTTCCGCTGCATCCAAACTTCCGGAAGCGGAATTATCCGGCCAGCTGAAACAGATGCTTAAGGGGAATTTGCCTGGGAATAAAGAATAAAGAGCACACGATTAAAACTCTCTTGATTTTGGAGAGTTTGATTTTTAATAAAAATTTCTGGTTACTCGTTAAAAGATAAATTTTTGGAGTTAAGAGAGCAAGATGAGAAAGCTATCGTTGGTCATGATTGTTAAAAATGAAGAGAAGGTCTTAGCCAGATGTTTAGATAGTGTTAAGCATCTTGTTGATGAAATGATTGTTGCGGATACGGGTTCCACGGATGATACGAAAAAAATTGCCCACGCTTATGGTGCTAAAGTATGCGATTATGTTTGGGAGGATGACTTTGCCAAGGCCCGGAATTTTGCGCTGAGTTACGCGGCAGGGGATTGGAATCTAATCCTCGATGCTGATGAAGTTTTTACACAGGGAACGAAAGAGAGTATTCAGCGCTTTATGGAACAGTCTGAGGCCATCGGCAGAATCAAAGTGGTCAGTAAGATTAAGCAGGATCATGAAATAAGAACTTCCAGCACCTGGGTCTCCAGGTTGATTCCGAAAGGAATTTATTTTGAGGGCAGGGTTCATGAGCAAATTAAATCGAACCTTCCACGGGTCAATACGGAAATCGAAGTGAATCATGACGGCTACTACGAAACGGACAAAACGGGCCGAAATTTACGGTTATTGCTTCTCGAACTGGACAATCATCCTAGTGACCCTTATCTTCTTTACCAGACAGCCAAACAATACAAGTTATCCGGCCAATATCAGACGGCAAACGACTATTTCGAAAAGTGCTATCAATTTCTGGGTCGAAACGCAGGCTATAGAGATCTTGTTGTGATTGACTATCTTTACAATATTCTTGCCACCGGAAGGCTGTTTAAAGGAATCGGCATGATTGAAAAAGAAAGAGCGCAGTTTGCCGATTATCCGGATTTTCATTTTGTATGCGCTCTTTTTTATATGGAGCTTGTTTTTTCAGATGTGAACAAATATATTCACTTGTTTCCGGAGATTGAACGGGAGTATAAGACCTGTCTTCGACTGGGAGAGACCGATAAGTATAGTACAATGACCGGAACGGGAAGTTTCCTGGCAGCCTATAATTTGGGCGTGTACTATGAAACAACCGGAGACATGGTTAAAGCCAAAGAATTTTATACCAGAGCTAGATCAGAAGGATATGAACCTGCTTTAACCCGTATTGCGGATCTGAAGCCCGGCATTTAAAAAATGTTAATTCTGGCCGGAAATTGATTTGCTTTTTATCAGAATTTATTCTCCAGAAAAACAGGAGTATAGCCGATATTATATTTAGTATCATGTAAACGCTAAATCTTTGATATCCTGGTGGCACGAACTAATAAATTATTTAAGATTTGATGACTGACATTTGCTAAAGGAAGTGGGTTGTTTTGAAATTAAGCATCGGTATGATGGTGAAAAATGAAGAAAAAAATCTGAAAAGATGTTTAGAAAGCCTTAAGCCACTTTTAAACGCAGTTTCTTCGGAACTCATCATTGTTGATACAGGATCAATGGATCAAACAGTGGAAATTGCCAAAAAATATACGAATAAAGTATACTTCCATCCCTGGGAAAATGACTATTCAAAAATGAGGAATATAACGGTGCAGTACACCCGGGGGGACTGGTTCATGTTTGTAGATGCCGATGAAGAACTGAGAGGATATGAAGCAATCGTTCAATTTATCACATCAAAGGTTTCTAAAAATATTAATGCGGCAGCGATTCAGATTGATAATATTTTTCAAACCAATAATACCAGTAAAGTTGGGACTGGCGTGGTCACGCGTTTATTTCGCAAAACAGCAAAATTTGGTTTTCAAGGTGTTATTCATGAAGAGCCGATCTTCGAACCACCGCTGGCAGTTCTTGATGCCCAGTTGCTGCATTATGGTTATCCGGCCGATGATCCGGAGCTTAGGGAACGAAAGCTCAAACTTTATGAGCCTATACTGCTGCAAGCCATAGAGAAGGATCCAGATAATGTCGGTTTATTATTTTATCTTTCCAACACGATTGCTACGTTTAAAAACCATAAAGACGCTTTGGATCCTGCGGTAAGAGCTTACGAAACAGCCAAAAGAAAGAACATGGACCCTGTGGAGTATTTTTATGTTTACAGTACCCTTGCTATGCTATACAACGATAACGGAGAGTACAAGAAAACAGTAGAACTAGCGCAGGAAGGCCTGAAATACAGGGAATGGGCCATTGACTTATGGTTTTGTCTTGCTAAAGCCCAAGGGATGCTGAAACAATACCAGGAAGCAATTGCAAGTTACCAGAAGTATTTATACTATGTGGAAAATTATGATCAGTTTCGAGGAAAAGATCCGAGAATTATCTCAAACTCATTTTCTCATAAAGACGATGTTTACTATGATTTAGCTGTAATGTACAAGGAGATAGACCAGAAAGAAGATGCACTGGAAGCACTCGAGAAGCTCGAGACCATTGAAATGATTGAAAAGGCTGTCCCTCATCAAATTTCACTTTACTTAAGTCTTGAAAAATATCAAGAAATAAAATGCTTCTATAATAAAATAAGCAAATTCGCAAAAAAAGACTTGGAAAAAAGTTTCTGTTTAGCTCTGGAGACTTTATTGTTTAGTGAGGACGAGATAAAGCGGGAAGAAGTGGCCCGACTTTTCCATAATGAGGATTCGGAGTATGGCTTATTAAACACAATCAGGCTTTGGGGGCAGAAAAACGTGACTAACCAGCTTCTGAGCGGGATTAAGAGCCTTTCGCTTAGTGAGCTTGGGTTTTATTATGGCGATATTTTCTATTTTGTTACGAAAATGAAGCTCCCTTTAAATAGTGTCAACCTTGAAATTCAAGAGCAGGAACTGGAATTGTTGTTCAAATATTTAACTGAAAAATATCCGGATTTTGACGAAGTATGTGATGTATATCTGCAAAGTCGGGATCAAGATGCCCCCCTTGAAGAACAACGGGTCCATAAAATATTACGGAGGATCATGCTTCAAGCGGAGAACCTTGATGAAGAAAAGTACGATCAGGTACTGGACAGATACATCCATGAGGGTATCGGTTATATCAGGAGAATCTACAGGCCGGAACTATTTGAAAATGACAAACCTTATCTTCTAGCCAATAAGGAAGAAATATTCTTCTACTGTCTTGATAAAGCCCATTTCGTAGAAAATTCCGATCAGGCCCAATATGTAAGGTATTTGAAAAAAGCACTTCTTGAGTATCCTGACATGAAAAAAGGGATAGAAGTGCTTTTGGACAGGCTGACGAAAAAAATAGACGTTCAGACGCAGCCTGCAGTCAGCACTGAAATGCAGGAGTATGCGCGGATTGTGAAAGCCAATCTGAAACAGTTTATCCAAAACGGGATGTTCAAAGAAGCCAGGGAGATTATTCAGGCCTATGAGGAAATTATCCCGAATGATCCGGAAATTGCTGAATTTAAAGCTGATATGGAGGATAATTAACCAATACAGCGAAACCAATGTAAGAACATGTTCATTTGATAAAAATGTTGGAGGTTAATCTATGTACAATGATGCTGTAAACCCTTTAGTGAGTATTGTCATTCTGGGATATAATCATCTCGATTATACAAAGCTAGCCATTGACAGCATTTATCAATATTCTGAAGGAATTGATTTTGAATTAATTACGGTCAATAATGGTTCGTTTGATGGTACAAAGGAGTACTTTGACAGCTTACCCAATAAGAAAAAAATCCATCTGGATAATAACGTGGGACCAGTTAATGGGTTCAATATTGGGTTGAAGGCTGCTGAAGGCAAGTATATTGCCGGTGTCTGTAATGATTTTATATTTACAAAAGATTGGCTAAAAAATCTTATCTTATGCATGGAATCTGATGAAGAAATTGGTTTTGTTGCTCCAGCGGCTAGCAATGTAAGTAATTTTCAACAGATACCTGGCAATTATAAGAATATTGAGGAAATGCAGGACTTTGCAAGAGCATTTAATCATTCAGATCCGGATAAATGGGAAGAGCGTGTTCGGCTGATGCCAACAGTTCTTTTTGTGAAAAGAGAAGTCTTAGATCTCGTAGGTTATTACGATCCGAAATTCTACTTTGGCGAATTTGCCGATGACGATATGAGCTTCAGAATTCGCAGAGCGGGATATAAACTGGTTTTTGCCGCTGATACCTTCACGTTCCATTTTGGATCGATTACCACGGGCGCAGGGCAAAAGGAAAACAAGTCTCTGGAGGTTAGCCGTCAATTTTTTATAGATAAATATAATCTTGATGCCTGGACAGATGTTCATTACGATTTTGATTTGCTTAATCTTGTCGATTATGAAGAGGCTAAGGGGAAAAGCGATATTCGAATTCTTGGGATTGATCCAAGATGCGGTGCGACAATCTTACAGCTGAAAAACAAGTTAAGAAATCAAGGACAGCGGGATGTACAGCTTTTTGCATTTACCAAAGTTTACAAATATATGACCGATCTGGATACAATCTGTCAAAGTGCAATTTGTGGAGATTATCGCGATATCAGCAAAAAATTCGCGAATGAAAAGTTTGATTATGTTGTCATTGGAGAACCAGCACAATATTATGATCAATTTATTGATTTAATTGGAACTTTGAAGACGTTATTAAAAGAAAACGGACAAATCATTTTATCCGTAAATAATACGATGCGATATGATCTGTTATTAAGCATGATGGCAGGAATGGAAACAGGTATTGCCCAAAACGGATATGTCAAGGTATTTGATCTTGTCAGTATGGAAAAAGAATTAATGGCTTTAGGCGTTCAAGTTAAAAAAGTAACCATTGACACGAATGAAGTTGAGGGAGATGACAAAGTATTTATGGATAATTTAGCGGATGTCTTTCCTGAACAGGCTAGAGAAGTTGTGAAGTTAAGGATGAAGGCCAACAGGTATTTTTTTAGCCTTTGGTTAGCGTAGAATATCAATTTTAGTATTTGGGGGAATAGCGATGAAATGTGTTATTCTTGCTGGAGGACTTGGAACAAGGCTATCAGAGGAAACTACAATAAGGCCTAAGCCTATGGTTGAGATAGGAGGGCATCCGGTTCTTTGGCATATTATGAAAATCTATTCTTCTTATGGTATTAATGAGTTTATTATTTGCCTTGGCTATAAAGGATATGTCATCAAAGAGTATTTTGCAAATTATTATTTGCACCAATCTGATATTACGTTTGATTTAAAAAACAACGAGATGCATATTCATAACAATACCAGTGAACCGTGGAAAGTAACGCTTATTGATACAGGTCAAGATACAATGACTGGAGGAAGATTAAAGCGAATTCGGGACTATGTCGGTCGAGAAACATTTTGCTTTACCTACGGTGATGGGTTATGTAATGTAAATATTCAGGAGTTGATTCAATTTCATCTTGAACAGCGAGGGAAGGCTACGTTAACAGCGGTTAATCCTCCTGCAAGATATGGTATGCTAGAATTTAGTACGAATAAAAATAGAATCAGGAAATTTAAAGAGAAGCCTGAAGGGGAAGACAGCTGGATTAATGGCGGCTATTTTGTGCTCGAACCTGAAATATTCGACTACATTTCCGGCGATGATATAGCCTGGGAGACCGAGCCTTTAGAGGAATTGGCCAAAGAGAAGAAACTATTTGCATTTAAACATGATGGTTTTTGGCTTCCCATGGATACTTTAAGGGACAAGATAAGACTCGAAGACTTATGGAACAGTGGGCAGGCTCCGTGGGTGACTTGGCAATGAATAATCAATTCTGGATTGGCAAAAAAGTATTGATCACCGGACATACCGGGTTTAAGGGCGGATGGCTATCTTTGCTTCTGCAAAACAAGGGCGCAGAAATCTTAGGATATGCTCTTGAGCCTCCAACCCAGCCGAATCTTTTTACGCAAGTTGACCTGGAACATCATATGGCTTCTGTCTCTGGGGACATTCGCGATATAGAACATTTGAAAAAAGTAATCGCGGATTTTAAGCCCGAAATCATTTTTCATCTAGCAGCCCAGTCACTTGTGAGGGAATCATATCGAAACCCCAGGGAAACATTTGAAATTAATATAATGGGAACGGTCAATCTTCTGGATGCTGTCAGGGAGTGCGACAGCGTACGGGCAATCGTCAATGTTACGAGCGACAAGTGCTACGAAAATAAGGAATGGGTTTGGAGCTACAGAGAAAACGATCCAATCGGAGGACGTGACCCTTATAGCTGCAGCAAAGGGTGCAGTGAACTGATTACAAGTTCTTTTCGCCAGTCCTTTTTGAACGAATTGGGTATTTCTGTTGCTTCTGTCCGGGCAGGTAATGTTATTGGTGGTGGAGACTGGAGTCAGGAAAGATTAGTTCCTGATATCATGAAAGCGATCATTGATAACGCAAAACCGGTCATTAGAAATCCATTGGCGATAAGACCCTGGCAGTATGTGCTCGAGCCTTTGTCGGGATATATCTTGTTGGCAGAGAAACTCTTTATGAACGGCATAAAGTATGGGGAACCATGGAACTTTGGCCCTCCCGACAGTCATGTGGTAACAGTAGAGGAATTGACGAATTTAGCGCTGCAAGAATGGGGAACCAGTCTGTACTATGAATATGATCAAAGCAAAGCACCTTATGAAACACAGGTGTTGAAGTTGGATAGTTCGAAAGCCAGGATGCTTCTCGGCTGGGAAACGAAGCTTGATATTTTGGACACTATAAAATGGACGGTCGACTGGTACCACGCTTATGCGTTTGGAGATAATTTAAGACAAATAAGTCTGGAATATATTCGGAAATATGAAAAAATAAGGGGAGAGTAGGATTGAGCAAAATGACATGCCGGTTTTGTGGGGAACCGTTGGTTCATACATTCGCCGATCTGGGGGAATCTCCGCTTTCTAATGCTTTTATTAAACCTGAAAATCTTAATAAGAAAGAATATTTTTATCCGCTGCACGCATATGTTTGCGATGCGTGTTATCTTGTTCAATTGCAGGAATTTGAGTCTCCTCAAGCAATTTTCGAGGATTACGCATATTTCAGTTCATTTTCAGAGAGCTGGCTGCGGCATGCTCAGACATACACTGAACAGATGATCCACGGATTCGGAGTCAATCAACAAATGCAAGTGGTAGAAATTGCATGTAATGATGGATATCTTTTACAGTATTTTGTCAAACACGGAATACCTGTATTGGGAATAGAGCCAGCCAAAAATGTGGCTTTGGAAGCTGAAAAAAGAGGAATTCCGATTATAACAGAGTTTTTCGGTGAAAATTTAGCCGCATACCTGGTTGAAAAGGGGGTTAAAGCGGATCTTCTGATTGGCAATAACGTTTTGGCACATGTTCCTGATTTGAACGATTTTGTCAAGGGCTTAAAGATACTCTTAAATTCGAACGGTATGATTACGCTCGAATTCCCGCATCTCTTACAACTTATTAATGGGAATCAATTTGATACCATTTATCATGAGCATTTTTCTTATTTTTCGCTGTTAACTATACAAAAAGTCTTTGAACATGTTGAGTTAGAAGTATTCCATGTCGAGGAAATTCCTACACATGGCGGTTCTTTACGGGTATATGTCAAACATAGCGAAGACACATTCAGAATGAAAATGAATAGCGTCACCGAATTACTGCAGAAAGAAATGGATGCCGGTTTAAATGCTATTCAAACTTATATTCGTTTTGCTAAGGATGTAAGAAAAATCAAACAAGAAATTATGCAATTTTTTAAAGGGATCAAAGAACAAGGGTGTACAATTGTTGGGTATGGGGCACCCGCCAAAGGAAATACATTATTAAATTATTGCGAAATAGGAATAGATACGATTGAATATACGGTTGATCTTAATCCCTATAAGCAAGGCCTCTATTTGCCTGGAACACATATTCCGGTTTATTCTCCGGAAAGAATTGCGGAGAAGAAACCTGACTATATTGTTATCTTGCCCTGGAATTTAAAGAGCGAAATCATGGAACAGTTGGCTTATGCAAAAAACTGGGGGGCAAAATTTGTCATTCTTATCCCCGGGATTGAGGTGTTCTGAATGATTTTCAAGGAAACCAAACTTCCAGGTGCCTTTTTAATTGAAATTGATCCTTTGCACGATGAAAGAGGTTTTTTTGCCAGAACATGGTGTTCGCTGGAATTTTCAGAACGAGGATTAAATCCAAACCTGGTGCAGTGTAGCATTTCTTACAACTATAAAAAGGGCACTTTGCGAGGTATGCACTTCCAGAACCCTCCATATGAAGAAGCAAAATTAGTAAAGTGTACAAGAGGCCGGATCTTTGATGTAATTGTTGATTTAAGAAGTGCTTCCGCTACTTACGAACAATGGTTTGGGATCGAATTATCCGCGGAAGACAGAAATATGCTTTATGTTCCTGAAGGCTTTGCACATGGGTTTCAAACCTTGGAGGACTGTACAGAGGTTTTTTATCAGATATCGCAATTTTATCATTCGGATCATGCAAGAGGATTTAAGTATGATGATGCATTCTTTGGCATACAATGGCCGCTTCCGGTAACATCTATTTCTGAAAAGGATTCGTGTTATCCTGATTATGGGAATTAAGAAAAATCAATATTAAAAAATTGCTGTGACCAGGGTTTAACGCTTCGTTTAGTATGGATTGTGCCTTGATTGTCTCGGTAAACAATATGGCGGTCAGGAATGTCTTGTTCATAAACAACGGTACTAATCCCAAGGGAGACATAATTTCCAATATGCGAATCTCCGATAATCGAAGTATTTGGCAAAAGGGAAGCACCTTTGCCAATCTGCGGATATTTACTACGGTGAGCACCAACTGTACAACCTTGAGTGACAACAAGAAAATCTGAGTATGCTGCTTTTCCGAGCACCGTCCCCATTAGGTGCAGAAATAAAAAAATATCAGGAAGATTTGTATCATACATACAATTGAAACTGTGCAGGGACTTGTTCAAATAGAAAAATTTTGCCGCGAGCTTTTCATCCTCGGTTTCTTTCCAGACTGAATTGGACAAAAACCAAAGAAATACGGCATATTGATCCGAATGAAGATGATTCAAATAGGTTTCGCCCTGACTGCAGTATGAGGTTAAACGAAGATGTTTAAAACAGTGATGAGTACGATCAACAGCCAGATCAAAGGCTAACGAGAATTTATCGGTATCAATTCTTGCGTTGTCAGGAAAAAAATGATCCACTTGCCTTAAAACATAGTGATTGAATTCCTTTGGGGATAATGAAAGATTCATTTGAGTATATCGCCTGCCTTCAAATTGGATTGATATGCTGGTAGTCCAAGATAAGATTTTTTATGAAATCCAGAGGATCTGAAGGTGTGAAATGAAATTCTTTGGTGATGCGGTCAATGTCAATTAAGGGGAAAGTAACCGGTACTGCATGATCATCGACATGTATTTTGCAGCAGGTAAGCTTCTGAAGAAGATCAGCAATCGTTTGGTGGAAAATATTTTGGCCGGATGCCACATTATACACTTTTTGTTTGCCAGAGCTTGATATTTTTAGGAGGATCCTGGTAACGTCATCGATCGTAACATAATCTTTTGCTGAAGCAAGCGAAGTCCTGAATGTTACTTCGCCGGTGGTCACAGCATCTTTTATGATGGAATAAAGAAAATTATCTGAAGAAAAATCATTGCCGCAGACATTAGAAAGTCGCGCGATTCTAACCTTTGGATTATCGGTAGCGTGACAAATGGATTCCCCCATCAATTTGGAAATATTGAAAATATCTTCCTTGTTTTTAGGATTAACAGTCAAGTCGGTATCTTCATCAGCTTTTGTCGTATTTATATATATTCTAGTGGAAGAAAGGTATAAGAAAGAATGATAAGAGGATTTCTCCAATAGATCGGACAGTAAGGTGACATGCGCCCGGACGGTATCAAAGGATCTGCTGCGGAAATCAGAAGATAATCCGGCACAGTAGATTACATTGCCTAGGGGAGCATGGAAAATCGAATCATCATTCCGGTCAGGAGTAAAATAAGACTGTCCTAGTTTTTTTAGCTCATTGACCAAATGTTTTCCAATAAAGCCATTGGCGCCGATAATGGTCGTTTCCATACTCTTCCCTCCTTGTGTTACTCGCGGTATTCTTTTAAGCGTAAAGGATGGCCATAATAGACACCGTAATCTTCGAGTTTTCCACTAACAATTGAGTGGGCGCCGATAACTGTGCCGGTTCCGATATGAGCTCCGTCAAGAATCACACAATTTGCCCCGATCCAGACATCGTCACCGACGAAGATTCCTCCTCTGCTGGGCATAAATCCCTGGTCCACTATTTTTTGATTTCTGGCATGGTACTCGTGGTTGACAGGAGCAAAGGTGCAATTGGCAGCAATTAGAACATCACGGCCAATTTTAACGCCGTTTCCACTATAGATTACAACGCCGGAGTTAATAAAACTGTTTTCACCAATTTCAATATCCCCCATACCGCCGGCAGGCTTTATTTTAACGAAGGAATCGATAACAACACCAGGAGCAATTGAAATTTTTGAGCCTCTGATGGAATCTTCGATATCTGCCAGAGGTGATATTTTCGCTTGCGGAGAAATCATCAACACTTATTTCTGAGCCTCCTTTATGAAAAGTGACATCGATAGTCAATTCAATTGACTATATTATATCAGAATGAGGTATCATTGAAAAAATTATTAATTTAAATAAATGATAGATTTAACAAAAAACAGAGAAAAAAAGAGTAATTTTAAGAAAAAAAGATCTTAACCGCTATATATTCAAAAAATGGTCCTAAAGAATATTTTCAAATGTACGAAAATATAGGTAAGAACAGGTTTTCCATTGCCGGCGGAAACCTGGAACAATGAATACCGCAAGGATGCGAAATATCAAATTTCATGGAGGGAAAAACAATGATAGTTAACACCAATTTGTCGAGCCTCAGTGCTCAGAGAAGCTTGAACACAACCAACAAGGCAATGCAGAGTTCTCTGGAAAAGCTGTCCAGCGGCTACCGGATCAACAAAGCAGCTGACGATGCTGCAGGCCTGGCAATCAGTGAAAAGATGACCAGCCAGATCAACGGCTTAAACCAGGCCGCTGACAACGCTGAAAGCGCTATTACACTGATTCAAACTGCAGAAGGTGCTTTAACTGAAACCCACAGCATTCTGCAAAGAATGAGAACCCTTGCTGTTCAGGCAGCCACCGATACCAATACGGCTGCTGACCGTGCCGAAATCACGCTGGAAATCACCCAACTAAACAGTGAAATTGATGGAATTGCCAACAGAACCCAGTTTAACGGACAGAACCTGCTGAATACGGCGAGCAATGCCTTCACGTTCCAGATCGGTGCCAACTGTGGCCAAACGCTGAGCGTCACCTTGAATCAGATGAATAACGTATCCTTAGGCGTTAGTACAATTTCTGTATCTTCACAGACCTTTGCTGCGGCTGCGATTGCAACGATTGATACGGCTATTACTGCAGTTTCCGACGAACGTGCCAAACTTGGTGCGAATCAGAACAGACTCGAGCACACTATTGCTAACCTGAATGTTGCTTCCGAGAACCTGACATCTGCCAGATCGACGATTAAAGATGTTGACATGGCTGCTGAAATGTCCGACTTCACCAAGAATCAGATTATCAGCCAGGCTGGTGTTGCGATGCTGGCTCAGGCCAATCAGGTTCCGCAGAATGTTCTAAAGCTTCTATCCTAATTCTTAACAAATAAAAGGAAGATATTGTTAAGACATCGGCAGAAAATAAAAACAATAAATAATCGCAAGGATGCGAAATATCAAATTTCATGGAGGGAAAAACTATGATAGTCAATACCAATTTATCGAGCCTGAGCGCTCAGAGAAGCCTTAACACAACCAACAAAGCCATGCAGAGTTCCTTGGAGAAACTGTCCAGCGGTTACCGCATCAACAAAGCAGCCGACGATGCTGCAGGTCTGGCCATCAGTGAAAAGATGACCAGCCAGATCAACGGCTTGAACCAGGCTTCTGACAACGCTGAAAGCGCCATTACACTGATTCAAACCGCAGAAGGTGCCTTAACTGAAACCCACAGCATTCTCCAAAGAATGAGAACCCTTGCTGTTCAGGCGGCTACGGATACCAATACAACTGCTGACCGTAATGAAATCGCGCTGGAAATTACCCAACTTCAAACTGAAATTACGGATATTTCGGGTAGAACTCAGTTCAACGGACAGACTCTGCTGAACGGTACCAATGCTACCTACACATTCCAGATTGGCGCCAATAATGGACAGACGCTCACAGTTACACTCGGGACAATGACTGCAGCGGCGTTGACTGTTAACTCCGGTGCCATTACGCTGACCACGCAGGTCGGTGCTGCAGCGGCAATCACAACGATTGATAATGCGATTAAAGCAGTTTCCGACGAGCGAGCCAAACTTGGTGCGAACCAGAACAGACTTGAGCACACCATTGCCAACCTGAATGTTGCTTCTGAGAACCTGTCATCTGCCAGATCGACCATTAAAGATGTCGACATGGCTGCTGAAATGTCTGACTTCACCAAGAATCAGATTATCAGCCAGGCTGGTGTTGCGATGCTGGCTCAGGCTAATCAGGTTCCACAGAACGTTCTCAAATTGTTATCCTAAAGATTCGTTTTCTAAATAGCCGGCATAAATAAAGAGCTGGCCGGGTCATCTCGGTCAGCTCTCTTTCCAAAATAAAACGCATTGTAACTAAGCATATAATATCATTTGCGATTTAACATAAGCACAGCTATATTGTTCGTTTTTGCATACTAGAAAAATCCATTATGAGGAGGAATTAAAGATGGTTAGCGCTGTCCAGCCAACTAACCTGAATCCGGTAATGCCGCAGGATACTTTTTCCGGCCAGAAACTTGAGCAGGGGAAAAACGAGGCGCCCCGTCTGGTTGTCGATCAGAAAGACAATGCTGCTTCGGCCAGAGAAGAGCTTCCGCGTGAGGAAGTTGAACAGACTGCGGAAAAAATGAACCGGCTGATGGGACTTTTCAATAAGAAACTGCAGTTTGAAGTTGCTGAAAAATCCGACAGGATTGTAGTTAAAATCATCGATCAGGAAAGCGGTGAAATCCTGAGCGAAATCCCGCCGGCCAAAGTTGTCGAAATGCTTGAATCCGTTCAGGATTCGGTAGGTCTGATCGTGGATGAAAGGGCCTAGGAAAGGGGATACCGATCATGACTTCGAGTTTATCACTTTCTGGAATATCCGGATATGATTTCAGCGGAATTACCGAAGCATTAATCAGTAATTACAGCAAGCCGCTGACAACGATGCAAAACAGCCTGAGCAGTCTTCAGGAAGAAAAATATGCTTGGCAGGATATCAATACACGGTTGTCGGCGCTGGAAAATACCCTGGCCGATTTGAAAAAGTCTTCAACTTGGACAGGGACTTCTGCAGTATCGAGCAATGAAACCATCCTGACAGCTTCCAGTGGCTCTTCGACGCTGAAGGGCGTTTATGCGGTTGAAGTGATCCAGCTGGCCAAAGCACAGACGGCTGCTAGTGCTGTCCAGAGTGTCGCAAGCGCCTCTACATCGCTTGCCGGACTTACGGCGGGGACATTTCAAATCAGTGTCGGGAGCACAACGGCGGATATCTCAGTAGCGGACGGCGCAAGTCTTCAGGATATTGCCACTTCCATCAATAATGCCGGGGCAGGCGTGAACGCTTCGGTCATCAAAGTCAACGGAGGCTATCAGCTCGCACTGGTATCGTCCAAAACCGGAACAGAATATGCTGCTGATTTTGCGGATACTTCGGGAACCGTGCTTGACTTTCTAGGGGTCAAACCGGCTGCTACCGGAACGCTGAATGTAGTTCAGCAGGCTCAGGATGCACAGCTGACCATTAACGGGATCACGGATATCATCAGTTCGTCGAATACTGTTACCACAGCGATCGACGGGCTTACTCTGAACCTGAATAAAGAAGCTGTCGGAACTACGGTCAATGTAACGGTTGCGGCGGATTATACAGATGCTCAGGATGCTGTTCAGGCATTTGTGGACCAGTATAATTCCCTGCAAACGTTAATAGAAACGGATTTGGCCTATAATGAAGAGACTAACACGAAGGGTGTCTTATTTGGAGATCCGACGGTTCAGAGTATTCAAACCAGGCTCAGAACTCTCCTTGCTGATTCAATGGGAAGCATGGGCGGTACCTTCACTCTCCTGTCGGACGTCGGTATTGAAACCTCCTCTGATGATTTCGGCAAAAGTGCTTTGCTGGAGTTTGATACAGATGCCTTTGCAGAAGCGCTGAAAGAGGACCCGAACGGTGTTGCCAATTTATTTGGCGCGGTAGCCGGCGGGGTGACTCCGGTCACAGAAACAACGGAAACAACGCAGGCCCAGGGTCTGGCTAACATTCTGGAAGAGTATCTGAATCCGATGGTGAAGTATGGCGGGTCTCTTGACCAGACAGAAGATGGCTATTCCAGTCAGATTAGTGACCTGAAAAGCAGAATGAAAGATTTTCAGGAAAAAATTGATGCCTATACGGAGAGGATTACGAACCAATATTCAAAGCTGGAATCACAGCTTTCAGCGTTGAGTTCGGAGAGTACCTATATGACCTCGCTGCTTAGTTCGATGAGTACTTCCAGTTCAAACTCCGATTCGGATAGCTAAAATTGTTGTGAACCAAGGTACGACCAATATATGCAGCTTAACTTATACAGGTTAATTTATGTCAGGAGGCTGGGCGATGAATACAGCATTACAACAAAATGCCTACCAAAATTCTCAGACTGCGTACAAGCAGGCGTCAGTCGAGACTTCCTCCCCCGAAAAGCTTATAATAATGCTTTATTCGAAGGCAATTTTGCTTTTGCATCAGACCGAAAAAGCCTTTGAGGAAAAAAAGCTGGAAGAGATTCATAACAATCTTCTGCGGGTTCAGGATATTATCACCGAGTTGGACAGGACTCTGGATATGGAGAATGGCGGTGAAATTGCGCAAAATCTGCGTGAGCTCTATCGGTTCTATTACATGGAAACGATCAAGGCAAATGTCAAAAAGGATCCAAGCTTTCTACGGCCGGTGCTTGATTTTCTCGAAGCATTCAGGAATGTCTGGATCGAAGCAGCCAGGATCAGCCGTTTGGGGGCAAAATAATGCCGAAAAAAACGATCAATGTCTTACTGGAAATCTATCAGCGTCTCCTTCCCCAGTGCGAGCAGCACCTGGCGGTTTTAGCGGAATACAACAAAATGTTGGATGATTACCAGACAAGCAAGCAAGACAAGAAGGTTTTGTTCCATCCGGAAACAGCGGACGCCCTTGCGCTTACCGAACAGGAAGAAATATTTGACGCACTGCTTCAGAAGTTTTCGGAAACCAGGGCTCAGACGTTTGCCAGCTTCAAATTGAATATTGATAAGACATCACAGCTGAAAGATGAGCTTTGTCAGGCCATCGGCGTTTTGCAATTCCGCAATGAGTTGCTGGAGCCCTATCTGAGCGCTACTGAATATCGCCAATTCTGCGAGAGTCATGACGCGTTGGGAATCGCCCTGGATAAGATCCGGGAGATGGATCAGCAAATCATACCCAAGATCCAAACAGAATTAGAATCTGTAAAAATAGAGCTTGCCCGTGTTAGAGGGGTAAAAAAGATGAGATTTGCCTATGGCAGTCCAGTGTCTCGTGAACCAAGGTTTATTGACAAATCGAAATAGTTTTCCAATAAAATAGTCCAAAAAGAAAATCCTGAACAAGGGATTTTTTTTTAAAGGAAACTGATGTTTGTGAGCTATTAATGTTTAGATCTTAAAATAAAACAAACTATAAATTTCGACAATGCTGCAGAAAAATTGCATATAATCTAGACTATTTGGAGGATTTTAACAAGAAACGGCGAACTTTGTAATTTGGGTTAATTATAAAATTTTTGGTTTGTTTAAACAATTATATGAAGAACTTGTCGGAACAATGATGATGACAAAGGGGGGAGAAAATTGAGCCAAGGTGAGAAGAGTATGGGAATAGACCTCGATGACTTTCTAGATTTCTATTTGCTTGATTCACAGGAGCAGGTCGAGAAGCTTGGCTCTGGTCTTTTGCAGTTGGAAAGAGACGGCGAAAATATTTCGCTGGTTAATGATCTTTTCAGAAGTGCGCATAGCTTAAAGGGCGCCTCAGGAACCATGGGATTTACCCCGATTGTTAAATTGACGCACGCCGCAGAAGACCTGCTCGATAAACTGAGACAGGGAAAGATGCTGGTTACCAACGAGATTATCGATGTGCTGCTGGCGGTAACCGATAAAGTAAAAATGATGTTGGCTCAGGTCGAGCGGCGTTTGGATATTTCGGTCGATTATGGTGATCTGACCTCTCAGATGAAGACGATCACCGAGACCGGAGCTCTGGTGCAAAAAAGCAAGCCGTTTGCCGAAAAAAATCAGATGGAAGAACAGGAAGAAAAGCCCGGGATTAACTTTGCCTTGTCACCGGAGGAAACTGAGACAGTCAGCGAAGCAGCATTTGTAAGCAAGTCTGTATATTGGCTTAATGTGGTACTTGAACCGAATACCATGATGAAGGCAGTAAGGGCGGTTATGGTTATTCAAAGGCTGGAGCTGCTCGGCAATGTCGTGAAGATTATCCCCTCGATTGATGAGCTTGAAGTTTGTGAAGCGCTGGAGTTCAATATTTTGTTTGTGACCAATGAATTGCAGAAAGACATTCGGGCTGACATCCTTGAAGTATCCGAAATTTACGACGCCCTAGTCACGAATTACACATTGCCGGAGTCAGATGCTCCGGAGATTGGCTTAACCGTTCAGTCAGAAGAGGAAAATCCTGTCAGTACAGAGAAGAGCATTGAAGAATCCGTTCAAATAAGCCGTTCTAAACAAGCGAATCAGCCAGTTCAGCAGAACACGAATGAACAGCCCCGGAAAGATGTCAATCAGGTGCATACGATCCGTGTGGACACAGCCAGAATGGATAATCTGATTAATCTTGTCGGAGAAATGGTCATTACCAGAACCAGACTGGTAAAAATCGGCCAGGACCTGCAGACGGAAAACCAGACTGATCCACTTGTTGTAAGCCTTAATGAGGCAAACGTCTACCTCGGGCGTCTGATGAATGATCTTCAGGAAAGTGTCATGAAGCTTCGTATGGTGCCGATTGGAACGGTATTCAGTCGTTATCCGCGTCTCGTTCGGGATTTATGCCGGAAGACCGGTAAAAGGATTGAACTTGTTATTCACGGTGAAGAAACAGAACTGGACAAGACCGTCATCGAAATGATCGGTGACCCGTTGACGCATATTATCCGCAACTCAGTCGACCACGGCATAGAAGCACCGGAAGAAAGACTTGCAGTCGGGAAACCTGAAGTAGGAACAATTACGCTCGATGCCTATCATGAAGGAAACCATATTGCGATTATCGTTTCGGACGACGGTTCCGGACTTAACATTGAAAAGATTTACAAAAAAGCTTCGGAAAAGGGCCTTGTCAGTGGAAGGGAGGGCCTATCCGAGAGCGATATAGCCAATCTCATTTTTCAGCCTGGATTCAGTACCGCCGATCAAGTGACGGATATTTCCGGGCGCGGGGTTGGCATGGACGTTGTAAAAAAGGCCATAACTAATTTGGGCGGCATCATTGATATCAAGACAAGTAAAGGTGTTGGAACGTCGATGATCATCCGGCTGCCGCTGACGCTGGCAATTATTCAGGCGCTGCTCGTTGAAGTAGGCAAAGAGACTTATGCAGTGCCGTTGTCTTCTGTTGTTGAGACGTTGCTTGTCAACAAGCCTGATATCAAGACCGTCGGAAGCTTACCGATGGTTCAACTCAGAGGGAATACCTTGCCGTTGATTTCGTTGAAACAGAAATTTGATTTGCCCGAAAGTGAAACCATAAATGAGGAAGTTTATGTCGTTGTGGTTGGTTTGGGAGAGAAAACTGTAGGAATTATCGTTGACGAGCTACAAGGCCAGCAGGAGGTTGTTATCAAGTCTTTAGGGGATTATCTGAACGGTTTACCGGGCATTGCAGGGGCAACGATTCTGGGAGATGGCAAAGTAACATTAATTTTGGACATTGGATCACTTCTTCAGGATATTTTGATCAAGCGCTAAGAAAGGTGGGACTAAATCATGGCTGAAGAACAAATGGTTACTTTTTCGTTAGGTTCGGAAGAATTTGGAGTCGATATTATGAAAGTCCAAGAAATTATCCGGATTCCTCCTGTCACCAGGGTACCGAAGGCCCGGAGCTATATTGAGGGTGTCATCAACCTGCGCGGGAATGTCATTCCGATTGTTAATCTCAGGTCCCGCTTCGGTATGCCACCTGGGGAAGAAACCGATTTAAGCAGGATCGTTGTTCTGCAAATCGACAATAGGGTGTTTGGCATTATGGTTGACAGTGTAACAGAAGTGCTGTGGTTGGACAGCGAAGCGATAGAACCACCCCCGCCGATTGCACTTGGTATGGATTCAAATTACATCCGTGGAGTTGGCAAGATAGGTGAAAGACTGCTCATCCTCCTGAAGCTGGATCAACTTATGGGTGGAGATAGCATGAATGAACAAATTGCTTAAGCCGATTAAGGTCCTGATTGTCGATGATTCACCTTTCATCAGGATGTCGCTGAAAAAAATTCTAAGCAGTGATCCGGCTATTCAAGTAATAGCTACTGCACAGGACGGAAAAGAAGGAATATTAAAGCTTCAGGACCTGAAACCGGATGTTGTAACCATGGATGTCGAGATGCCGGTGATGAACGGCTTAGAAGCCTTGGAAGAAATTATGCGCTGGCAGCCGATGCCGGTCATTGTGTTAAGTTCTGTAACAACTGACGGCACTAAGATGACGATGAAAGCTTTTGACCTTGGCGCTGTTGATGTTGTTGCCAAACCCTCTGGCAAAGAGGGAAATGATCTCTCAGCCCTGGCTGAAGAGATTGTTCTGAAAATAAAGAGTGTCGCCGGGGTAGATACTACTCGTTTGAACAAAAAAAACTTGGGATCTGCGCCACCGCTTGTCAAACAGCAAATACAGCCAATTGGCTGCAAAATAGAAATTGTTGCGATTGGTACTTCGACGGGCGGACCAAGTGCCCTGCAGAATGTTCTGAGCAAACTGCCCAAAAATTTTCCGGTTCCCGTAATCGTCGCCCAGCATATGCCGGCTGGATTTACGGCTCCCCTGGCTTCCAGGCTGAACAGCATCTGTGAGGCCACAGTGAAGGAAGTCGAACACGGTGAGCTGCTTAAAGCAGGTACCATTTATATCGGACAGGCCGGGAAACAGTTTCAGGTGGCAAGAAACAGCAGTGGACTTACCGCGAATGTCACTACGGAATCACCGATTGCCACACTTTACAAGCCCTCTGTTGATGTAATGTTTCTGTCTCTGGCGAAAGAGGTCGGAGCCGGTGTGCTGGGTGTCGTGATGACAGGAATGGGGAATGATGGTCTGGCAGGCATGAAAGCCTTGAAGGCCAAAGGGGCTTATGCAATTGCCGAATCTGAAAAGACCTGCATCATCTACGGCATGCCCCGCTCCATTATTGAAGCGAAACTAGCCGATAGAATCGAAATGCTTTCCGATATCGGGAGCACAATTTTAGAGTGTGTGAAAAGGAGGTAGTAATAATATGGGTCTGTTTACCGGTATGAATATCAGCGCCTCGGGTCTTACTGCCCAAAAACTTAGGCTTGACCTGATATCCAATAATATTGCCAATATCAATACAACCAACACAGGACAAACAACTGTGGCCGGTAACCCCATTCCTTATCAGCGCGAAGTTGCCGTCTTTTCTTCTCGTCCATCTGAAACGGATTTTGCAGATGTATTTAAGGATACCCGTACCAAGTTAAGAAGTGAAGGGGTTCAGGTCACTGCTGTTATTCAGGATGATAATGAATTCAGACTGGAATACGATCCGGATAATCCGGATGCGGCCCAAACAGCCGAAGATGGAATCCCAGTCGGATATGTACGCTATCCAAATGTGACCCTCGTAGAGGAAATGGTTGATATGATTTCAGCTAACAGGTCTTATGAAGCGAATGTAACCGCCCTTAATGCGAGTAAAGCCATGGCTTCCACAGCCCTCGGGATTGGAAAGGGGTAAAAAATGAGTAATGCGATTGAGCCTCTGACGATGATTGTTCCGCTTTCCCCATTGGATAATAAAATAAACTCTGAAGCTTCCAAAACGAACAATGCCAATGGTTCCGCTGATTTTTCTTCTTTCCTGAGTGAAGCGCTTGATAAGCTTGAGAATGTGCAGTCTGAAGCTGAACAGGCTGCGGCAGATTTGGCTACGGGTCAAGTTGATGACTTTCATACACCGGTCATTGCCATGGAAAAAGCCAGCCTGGCTTTAGGGCTGGCGGTTACTGTGCGCAATAAAGTTGTTGATGCTTATAATCAAATCATGCAGATGCAAATCTAATCTGGGGGGAAAGGTAGTTGAATTTTTCCTTAACGGAAATACTAGATGCTGTACGTAATTTTTGGAAAAAACTGACCGGCCCGCAAAAGATTATTCTAGTCGCCGCACCGGTTATTGTTGCAACTGCTTTGATTACACTTATCTTTTGGGCAAGCCGTCCGGAGTATACCGTTCTGTTTTCCGATTTAAAAACCGAGGAAGCCGGAGCGATCACGGAGGCGCTGAAAGGATTAGATGTTCAATATCAATTGGCGGATGGGGGTTCAACTATCGAGGTTCCTCATAAGAATGTTGCAGAAGTTCGGCTGCAGTTGGCCAATCAAGGCCTTCCCAGTGAAAGCACCTTCAGTTTTGATTATTTGAATGAGATGAGAATCGGTGAAACTGACGAAGACCGTAAACTGAGGTATATATTGGGATTGCAGACCGAACTGGAACAAACAATCGGAACGCTTGACGGTGTGGAATATGCAAGGGTTCATATTGTTATGCCTGAAAACGCCCTGTTTTCCGAGCAGCAGGAAGCTACAACCGCTGCTGTAACGATCAAACGAAAGTACGGAAAGGAGATGTCGGAAGATCAGGTAAGGGCAATCGCGAACCTTTTATCCTATTCGGTCGAAGGGCTCAGCATTGATAAAGTGACAATTGTCGATACGAACGGCAATGTCTTATCCGATATTCTCGGAAGCAGCACTTCGCCGCAGAAATTATCCGCGACCCAGCTTCAAGTTCAGCAAACGTATGAAAACGATATCCAAAGTTCTGTGCAAACGATGCTGGATAAAGTGTTTGGGGCGGGTAATACCATTGTCAGGGCTAACGCAACTCTCGACTTCGATCAAAAGAAGATTACCAGTCAGAAAAGTGAAGACGGGGCTGTTACCAGCCGGCAGGAAGTATCGGAGAAAAGCAGTAGTACTTCTGCTAATGGGGGTGTTGCTGGTACGGAGACTAATGTGCCTGGATATCCGGTTACCGGCCAAAGCGGTACGACTTCAACTTCAGAAAAAAACAGTCTGACAGAGAATTTTCAGCCAAGTGTGACCCAGGAAGAAACGATCGTAAGTCCCGGACAGATCAAAAGATTGACTGTGTCTGTCCTGGCCGATTCGGATAGTGTAACAGATGAACAGCTTGATAACATCAAGAATATTGTTTCTTCCGCTGTTGGTTATAATCAGGATCGTGGTGATGTGATTGAGGCGGCCAGACTGCCTTTTGAAAAGACGACGGCGCTTGAGAAGCAGGCGGCGATAGAAGAAGCTGCCCGCAAGGCCCAAATTCTACTGTATGCGGAGATTGGTGGAGGCGTATTGCTGGCGATTATTCTTCTGATTGCAATCTTAAGGTCCAGATCGAAAAAGAAAGAATTGGCGATCGAATCGATGGATATGGCAGATGGATCCAAATTTGTTACACTGCAGGAGGCTGAACAGATCTTGGCCTCACAGATTGAGGCTGAACGTCAGGCCGACTTAAAACTGGCACGGAAGAGAGCCAAAACTACGGAAGAAATTGAAAAAGAGAAGATCCGTCAAGAAGTTGAAAAATATACGATGGAAAATCCGGATGATGTGGCAAGATTAGTCAAAACCTGGCTGACTGAGGAGCAATAAGGATGAGCAGCGGAATTTTTACGGGATTACAAAAAGCAGCAGTACTACTAATTACCTTGGGTCCGGAAAGATCTTCGGAGATCATTAAATTTCTTTCTGAGCCGGAGATCGAGCAGCTTACGCTGGAAATGTCCAATATGCGCAAGGTGTCTGAGGAACAGAGAGACTCGGTCGTTGATGAATTTCATAAAATGTGTCTGGCCAGCAATTACATTGCGCAGGGCGGCATCGAATATGCCAGGGATGTATTAGAAAGGGCTTTGGGACAGCAAAGAGCGTTTGATATTATCGGACGCCTGTCCTCTTCTTTGAAGATGCGTCCGTTTGACATTGTCCGTCGTACGGACGCCAAACAGCTGTTTTCTTTTATCCAAGGTGAGCATCCGCAAACGATTTCTTTAATTATGACACACCTTCCACCGGACAAAGCGGCTACGATTTTAGCGAGTCTGCCGCAGGACCTGCAGGCGGAGGTCACAAAAAGGATTGCCCTGATGGGAAGAACAAGTCCGGAAGTGCTGAAAGAAATAGAGAAGGTGCTTGAAAACAAAATCTCTAATCTTGCCCCGACCGATTATACTTCATCAGGGGGGATGCAGTCCGTTGTTGATATGCTTAACCGGACAGATCCCGGTACGTTGAAAGCCGTCATGGATGTTCTAGAAATGGATGATCCGGATCTCGCCGAACAGATTAAGCGCCAGATGTTCGTGTTTGATGATGTCATCCTGCTTGACGATCGTTCTGTTCAGCTGGTACTGCGAGAAGTCGAAACCAAGGATCTTGCCTTGGCACTGAAAGGTTCCAATGAAGACGTCACACAGAAGATTCTCACGAATATGTCCAGCAGAGCTGCAGGTATGCTGAAGGAAGATATGCAGTTTATGGGCCCCGTTCGGCTGCGTGAAGTTGAAGAGGCCCAGCAGAAGATTGTCAAAGTTATTCGTAAGCTGGAGGAAGCTGGAGCGATTGTAATCTCCAGAGGTGGTGCAGATGAAATTATCTACTAAAACCTCAGTTTTGAAGAGCAAGATTATTGAAATTACTTCTCCGCGGATTCTAGAATCACCTGATCCGGAGATATATCGAAATAGGACCAATGTATATGATGCTTCCTCTGCCTTGGCTGTGCTGTCCGTTAGTGAGGATTATACGCTCATAGAGCAGTATGTGACTGAAACGGCCCCGGTTGCAGAGGAAGACTGGGGGCCAGAGGTTTCCGATATCCTGGCAAAGGCTAGGGCTGAAGCCGATGAGCTAATTGCCGAAGCTCAAAAAACATCGACTGAAATCATTGAAAATGCTCGAAAGGAAAGTGAAGCCTTAACCATCGAATATCAGGAAAAGGTCAAGAGCGAGATTACACCTGTCGCTTTTGCAGAAGGTTATAATAAGGGACTTGAAGAAGCTCAGTCTCGGGCAGACTTGATTACACAGCAGGCAACAAACTATCTAGACATGGCTCAAAAGGTCCTGACGGATGAATCTAATAGAGCAGACAGGGAACTGGCAGACCTTTGTCTGAAGATTTGCAGCAAAATTATTCATACTTCATTAGACATTGATCCTGAACTTCTTTTGGGCATCATTAAGAATCTTACCTTGCTGCCTAGTGACAAACAGAGCATAAAGATCCACCTGTCCAGTAGAGATTGGGATTGGTATAAAAATCTCCCGTCTGAGTACAAGCCTAGCTATCCGGTCATTATTGATGAAACAATCAAGGCCGGAGATACATTTTTGGAATGCTCCGAAGGGATATTTGATGCTCGGATTGAACTTCAGCTGGAAAAGATAGAAAAATACCTCAAGGGGGAGTTGAAGTATGGCCGACTGGAAGGCGCTGGCCCGGAAAATTGAACAATACGAGCCAATCTCAGTCTGTGGATTAGTCTCTAAAATCAGTGGCCTTTTGGTTGAAGCGGATGGCCCGAGAGTTAGCGTCGGGAAATACTGCCATATTATGGCTTCCAACTTCAAAGCGATTCCTGCTGAGGTCGCTGGCTTCAGAGGAACAAAAACCCTGCTTATGCCTCTCGGGGAGCTGGAAGGGGTAGCCCCGGGTGATAAGGTGGTCCCTCAGGATGAAACGCTGAATGTCAAAGTCGGTCCTGAATTGTTAGGAAGAATCCTTGACGGACTTGGTCAGCCGCTTGATGGTAGACCCTTAAATACGGATCAATTGTATCCACTTCATAATAAGCCACCCAGTGCATTGTTCAGACCGCGTATTTGTGAGCCTCTGAACGTTGGGGTCAGAGGCATCGATGGGCTGCTGACAATGGGCAGAGGCCAAAGAATGGGGATATTTGCCGGATCAGGTGTTGGTAAAAGCACGCTATTAGGGATGATGGCACGGAATTCGGAAGCCGATGTGAACGTGATTGCGCTTGTTGGGGAACGCGGGCGGGAATTGCGGGATTTTATGGAGAAAGACCTTGGAGAAGAAGGTCTATCTCGGTCTGTGATCGTTGTCGCGACATCAGACCAACCTGCTCTCGTCAGACTGAAAGCTGCCTTCACGGCAACTGCGGTCGCCGAATATTTCCGCGACAAAGGTAAAAATGTATTGTTCATGATGGACTCCGTGACCCGTTTTGCAATGGCCCAGCGGGAGATAGGCTTAACGATCGGAGAACCTCCGGCAACCAGAGGATATCCTCCGTCGGTATTTGCCATGCTGCCAAAATTGTTAGAAAGGGTCGGTTTATCTGAAAAAGGCAGTATTACAGGGATCTATACCGTCCTTGTTGACGGTGATGACCATAATGAACCTATTGCGGATGCCGTAAGGGGAATACTGGACGGCCATATTGTTTTGACGAGGGAACTGGCGGCGAAAAACCACTATCCATCTATCGATATCCTGCAATCCATCAGCCGCTTAATGAGCGATGTTGCGGATCCGCAGGTCAGGGAACTCGCCGGGAAAATTCGGGAGCATCTTGCAGTCTACCATGAAGCCAAGGACTTGATTGACATCGGTGCTTATGTGGAGGGAAGCAGCAACCGGATCGACCAGGCTATCAAGCATCATGAAAAGATACGCGCTTTCGTCTGTCAGAATACGGATGAAAAATGCTGTTTTGATGAAATGTTGAGCTTTATGAAAGATATTTTTGAAGAGAGCGATAAGGATAAGTGATGCCATTCAAATTTCGTTTAGAGGCTTCTCTGCGACTGGCCAAGCAGGAAATGGATATTGAGCAGGGGTTGTTGGCGCAGGCGCTCAGAACGCTGCACCACTTGACTGAACAAAGGGATCTCCAGAAGCAGCTTCTGAACGAGGCCTACGAGAAACAAAAAATAGCCTGTCTTGAAGAGCCACAGATACTGAACTTATGGCAAAGATACTGTTATGATCAAAAAAATATTTTGCTGAAGCGAGAAAAAGAAGTCGAAGAACAAAATATTCGAGTCGAAAAACAAAGGGAAAAGCTGCTGGAGTGCCGAATTAAAACAGAAAAATACAAAAGGCTTAAAGAGAAAAAAATAAGACTTTTTTATATAGCACAATTAAAAAAAGAACAATCTGAAATTGATGAGATTGCCCAGAACCTTAGAGGCTGGAAATGACAGGAGGATTGATGTGATTTATTTGACAAGACTGAACAACAAAGAATTTACAATAAACCCAGACTTGATTGAGACGGCGGAGGCTACCCCCGACACGGTTATTACACTGACCACTGAAAAGAAGTACGTCGTCAAAGAATCCATTGATGAGCTCATAGAAAGGATTGCAGAATTTCGAAGACGCTGCCATCCAGAATTCAGAGGAGGAACCCGCAGTAATGAAAATTAAAAAAATTATCGTACCCCTTATCTTTATTGTTATCGGAGCAGGGCTTGGCGTAGGCGGCACGATTGTTAAAGATAAAATCTTCCCGGGTTCCGGTTCAGGCGCCGCTCAGGTCGAAAAAGTTACGGAGGAAGTTGGACCACTGATTGAAATGAAAGACGAATTTATGATCAACCTCGACGGAGGTGGAATGATAAAGACGAATATTGTACTGGAAGGCGTGAACAAGAAATCCCAAGAGAAGATTACAGCAAAAGAAATATTCTTGAGAGACCGTATCATTTCCGTGATTGGATCAAAAGGAATTGACGATGTCCGGACAAATGCAGGACGTGAAAAACTCAAAGAGGAGCTGCTGACCGAGCTGAATAACGTCTGCGGTGACCAGGTCAAAGAAGTATTGTTCAAAGATTTCATGTATGATTAACAAATCTCAAACGGATTAAAGGAGGGGGGATTGGATGGGTGAAGTATTATCCCAAGCGGAAATTGATGCTTTGCTAAATGCATTGTCAGACGGTTCAGTTGATGAAGAAACCATAAAAATGTCCAGCCCTCATAAAATCAAAGTTTATGATTTTAAAAGGCCCAACAAGTTTTCCAAAGGACAGTTGAACTCCTTGCTGAATATTCATGAAAATTTTTGCCGTTCATTAGCGACTTTTCTGGCAGGAAACATGCATACTGCCGTAGATGCCAAAGTGCTGTCTACCGAGCAGGTGACTTATGACGAATTTATTCGTTCTCTGCCCTATCCGACCATCCTTGGAATTTTCAGCATGCCGCCGCTGGAAGGGAACGGGCTGCTCGAACTCAGTCCTTCACTGGCCTTTATTCTGGTAGACCGACTGCTAGGCGGCCATGGTATGGAACCGGCCAAAAATCGTGATCTGACGGAAATTGAGCGAAAAATCATTATCAGCCGGCTAAGCAAGATTGTCCAATTAATGGGGGAAGCCTGGGCTGAAATTTTTGAAGGGAATCCTCAGTTGGTTAATGTGGAGACAAATTCCCAATTTACCCAGATTGTTGCGCCAAATGAAATGGTGGTTGTCGTGACCATGGAGGTGAAGATTGAAGAGCAGTCGGGGATGATTAATGTTTGTCTTCCTTATATTGTTATGAAACCGATTTTGGAAAAATTGAATAATCTTCTGCTGTTCTCTTCCGGAGGGAAGGTCATATCCCCTGAGGAAAGGGAGTTGATCCGCCAAAAGATTGAATGGGCTAGAGTACCGATGAAAGCCGTTATCGGCAAAGCCCAGATCACCGTACAGGATCTAATCAATTTGGAACGTGGGGACGTGATCCCTCTGAATCAAGGCATCAAGGATCCTCTTGCTGTCTACGTCGGAGAATACATCAAATTCAGAGGAATGCCTGGCTTATTTGGAAACAGAATGGCAGTGCAGATTACGGATGTCATTAAAAAAGGGGGGAATGAGGATGGGTAACGGAATGCTTTCGCAGGAGGAGATAGATGCCTTGCTGTCCGGCTCAATGGATATCAGTTCCCAAGAGGTTGACGAGCCTGTTTCACGTAACAGCCAGACAATTCAGCTTACCGATATGGAAAAAGACGCCATGGGAGAAATTGCAAATATATCGATGGGGACAGCCGCAACAACTTTATCTCAACTTGTCGGAAAGCGCGTAGAGATAACTGCTCCAAAAGTCGAACTGACCACAGCACAGAAAATATTCGAAGATTATCCCGTGCCGCATGTTCTCATTGATGTCAAATATAAAAAAGGGATTGAAGGATCCAATATGCTGGTTCTTTCCCGCGAAGACGGTTCCATTATTGTGGATCTGATGATGGGGGGGCCGGCAAGAGCCCGACAAATGAACTATCCGATATCCAGTTAAGCGGTATCTCAGAGGCAATGAATCAAATGATGGGATCGGCAGCCACATCTATGTCCACAATGTTCAATTCGGTTGTGGACATCACGCCTCCCCGTGTCATCGTAGCGGAGGAGGATGATGAGGTTTATGAGTTAAGCAAGAATCTGAATGCCGATGAACCATTGATCAGAGTTTCTTTTAGAATGATCATTGAAGGAATCATTGACAGCGTTCTGATTCAGGTACTCCCGTTTGAAGTTGCCAAAGGCATGGCCGACAAGCTTCTGGGACAAATGTACGCGGCACCCGCTCAGGAAACAGTATCGGAACCGCAGCCCCAGTATACTGCACCGGCCGCGCCGGTACAGCTTGAGCCGCATATTCCGAAACCTCAGGCTCCGCCTCCTTCACCGATGGAGACAATATGGCAGCCGCCTGTGGATTTTCCTTCCCAGAAGGTTCAGCCGACCTTTGTGCAACCGGCGCAGTTTGCACCGCTTTCTTCGGGGGGACTCGCAGCTCTGCCGAGCAATCTGGGTCTGATTTATGATGTTCCGCTCCAGGTCAATGTTGAGCTCGGTAAAGCAATAAAAACGATCAAGGAAATCCTGGATTTGGGTCCCGGATCCGTCGTTGAACTTGACCGCCTGGCAGGCGAACCGGTCGATATGATTGTCAACGGCAAACTTATCGCCAAGTGTGAAGTTGTCGTAATCAACGAGACCTTTGGAATCCGTATTACAGAAATTGTAAATCCAAATGAAAGAATTGACACATTAAACTAGATCGAGGAGGAAGCGTAGTGGGGAAAACAGTTTTGCTTGTTGATGACGCTGCTTTTATGAGAATGATGCTTAAAGATATCCTGGCCAATAATGGATATCAGGTTGTCGGTGAGGCAGAAAATGGGATGGTTGGCGTCGACAAATATATGGAATTGAAACCGGATATCACGGTAATGGACATTACAATGCCCGAAATGGATGGGCTTCAGGCTGTGAAAGAGATTAGAACCAAGGATCCGCAGGCCAAAGTTATCATGTGCAGTGCAATGGGTCAGCAGGCCATGGTTATTGAAGCCATCCAGTCTGGAGCAAAAGATTTTATTGTCAAGCCTTTCCAGGCGGAAAGAGTACTCGAAGCGATTGCCAAGGCGCTGAAATAGCCATGAACGGATATGAAAATCAGCCTTATCCGGGTGCTTCAGAAGCTGCAGCATCAGCGACAACCGTGACGGAACCTTTTTCCTGGGCTGGTCTGATCGGGATGATTGTCGTCTTTCTGATTATTCTCGTCGTCGCCCTATGGCTGATGAAACGTCTGAACCGCTTCTCATTGCGCAATATTCAGTCGCCGTGGGTAAGAGTCCTTGACCGGCAGGTCTTAAACGGTCAACAGGCCCTGTATCTGGTCGAAATTGCCGGTAAGATCCAGGTACTTGGCGGGACGGATCATCATATCACAAAGGTGGCCGAGATTGACGATCTTGATGTTGCTGCTGAAATTCTTGAGGAAATTGCCCGACAACCGCAGGAAAAAATGGACAGATGGATGTCCGGCATCTGGAAGAGGTTAAGAAGGAAGCAAAAGAATGAACCGTTCTCTGCTGAACTTGAGTACTATCTCAAGGAGGAGAAAAAATGAACATAACACTTGATGTAGGGCAGACCGGCTCAGCGGTTCAGATCCTTTTACTTGTTACTGTCCTTTCCTTTGCACCGGCTATTCTGGTATTAATGACTTCTTTCACCCGGATTGTTGTCGTTTTATCTTTTGTCCGTAATGCACTGGGAACACAAACGTTGCCCCCTACCCAAGTCATTATCGGACTTTCCTTATTTCTTACTTTTTTTGTCATGATGCCAACATTCAACCAAATCAATACCAATGCGCTTCAACCTTACCTGCAAAGCCAGATAACGAAGGAGGAAGCCCTGGACAAAGCCCAACAGCCGTTACGAACGTTTATGTTTAAACAAACCAGAGAAAAAGATCTGGCGTTGTTTGTGAATATGGCAAAAATTGAGCAGCCCAAAACATATGGGGATATTCCGACGTATGTTTTAATTCCGGCTTTTGTCATTAGTGAATTAAAGACGGCTTTTCAGATGGGTTTTGCGATTTTTATTCCTTTTATTATTATCGATATGGTCGTATCGAGTACGCTGATGTCAATGGGGATGATGATGCTGCCTCCGATGATGATTTCCCTGCCGTTCAAGATATTGCTGTTTGTTCTGGTTGACGGATGGTCATTGGTGGTGAAGTCTCTGGTTTCAAGTTTCAGTTAAATGGATTTCCAAGAAATTTGCCAGAGGTGAAACGGAATGTCTGAGAATCAAATTCTTGCTATGGCTAAAGAAGCAATAGCGATAGCAGTCATTGTTGGTGGACCGGTCCTAGCGGTAAGCCTGCTTATCGGTCTTATTGTGAGTATTTTCCAGGCCATGACGCAAATACAGGAGCAAACGCTGTCCTTTATTCCGAAATTATTGGGAGTTGCCGTGATTCTGCTTATCTTGGGCCCCTGGATGCTCAATGTCATGACCACTTACACGGCAACGCTCTTTACTGAGATTGCCACATATGCCCGGTATTAAAAGCAGCCCAATGGAGGAAGCAACTTGAACCTGTCTGATTACTTACAGTGGAATCTTACTTTATTCATGCTTATTTTTTCCCGCTGGGCAGGAATGGTCATGCTTGCTCCGGTGTTCGGCGCAAAAGGCGTTCCGGCAATGATAAGACTGGGTCTCGCCGCGGGACTGTCCATTGTAGTATATCCGCTGATTCAAGCCCAAAATCCCGTTATACCGAATGCATTACTCCCTTTGATTGGGATACTGGTGAAGGAGACGCTTCTGGGCCTTACGATAGGATTCATTATCAACTTGCTTTCCATGGTCATGCAGGGAGCTGGGCAGCTAATTGATTTTCAGCTCGGGTTTATGACCGGAAATGTTATCGATCCGATCAACGGTATGCAAAGTCCGATGACGGGAAGTTTTCTGGCGATGATTGCAACGATGCTGCTTTTGGCCACAAACTCCCATTACTATATCATTGCTGCTGTGACCAAAAGTTATGAGTTTCTGCCGATTAATCCTGCCGGGGTGAACTATGGCGCAGAATTTTTTATTGAAATTACCGGGAAGGTCTTGAGTTTATCGCTCCAGATTGCGATGCCGGTCTTTGGTGCCATATTACTAGCGGATGTCGGTGTCGGCCTTTTAGCGAAGATCGTACCGCAGCTGAATATGTTTTCCGTGATATTTCCGGTAAAAATCATTTTTGGCTTGGCCATGTTGTATTTAATGATTGCTTTCTTTGGAGATACGGTATCCAGAGTCTTCGATATTACGATGCAGTGGATTTTTGAACTGTTCAGGGGGTGGAGTGTATAGCTGAAAAAAGGTTTCCGGCGACTCCCAAGAAAAAGCAGGACGCCCGTAAAAAAGGCCAGATACTTAAAAGTCAGGAACTGACTTCGGCGGTAATGCTTCTGGCAATTATCGGGTTGCTGAAAATATGGCTGCCATATGTGTTCCAAAGGTTAGCTAACATTTTTACGTATACAGCAAGTCTTTCCGTGGACTGGAATATTCAGTCCCTCTGGAAGGTTGTCATCGATGTTTCATGGCAGTGCCTGCTGATCCTGGCACCGGTATTTGCTGTTGCACTGGTCATCGCCATCGCCGTAAATTTTCTGCAGACGGGGCCGGTGTTCATTACCGAACCTATGATCCCGAAATTCTCAAGAATGAGTCCTGTTGAAGGGGTCAAAAGAATGTTTGGTCTAAAGGCTCTGGTCAATTTGGTTAAGTCCTTGTTCAAAGTGCTGGTAATTGGTTATTTTCTTATCGATGTTATTCGAAAAAACATTGATGTATTTCCGGCACTGCAAGGAGCTGAAGTTGGTCAGTCCCTCATTTTCCTAAGTGGGTTGTTGTTTGAAATGGCCTGGAAAATAGCCCTGGCCTTTCTGGTTATTGCATTTGCTGATTTTCTTTATCAATGGTGGGACTATGAGAAAAACCTCAGAATGTCTCAGGAAGAAATCAAAGAAGAATACAAACAGACTGAGGGAGATCCACTTATCAAGAGCCAGATTAAGAAACGCCAGCGTATGATGGCCATGCGTAGAATGATGGAGGACCTCAAGCAGGCCGATGTCGTTATTACGAACCCGACACATTATGCAGTCGCCCTAAAATATGATACAGCCAAATATCCTGCTCCCTATGTCGTCGCCAAAGGGCAGAATGAAATAGCTTTAAGAATCAAGGCGGTTGCCGAGGAAAACAACATTGTGATTATGGAAAACAAGCCTTTGGCTAGAACGCTTTATTCCCAGGTTGAGCTTGGGCAGTCCGTGCCAAAGGAACTATACAAGGCAGTCGCCGAAGTCCTCGCGTTTGTCTTCCGTCTTAACAAAAAGAGACGATCCTATTCAGCGTAGCGGGAGCCGGTACCATTATGCCGGGGCAAGTCTGCATGCCACAATTCCGCTTTCGGCCATTGCGTCCTCCTTGACGCAAAAGGCCGCGCTACCGCCATCCAGGCTCCGCTCGCCGCGGAACTGTGGCACGCAGACTGATCTTATGCTTATTAGGGTCTAGCTTTTTTGCCCCGAATTGAACGTAAGCTCATTCACGCAGGTTTGTATGCCATTGTGGAATTATGTACTTGCAGATCCATTCCAAGCTATGAGAACATGCAAACAGTAAACTTCTTGAAGAAATACCCAAAACAAAGATAGCTTCAGAGATAAGTCTCCGTAATATATAGCCAGCGTCAGTGGAGCATGGAGTGCGTAGCGCGGCCTTTTGCGTCAAGGAGGACGCAATGGCCGAAAGCGGCTATATATTACGGAGACCTACCCGAAAAGCGATTTTTCTTTAGCCAATAGTATAATAGATATATTCAAGGATCATTATTGAAAACACAGAATCAAGCAAAGGAGGATACTGCATCATGGCCACGACAACTCGCGCTGGTAGATTAGCAAGAAATACGGATATTATCGCAGCCATCAGCATCGTCGGCATCATTGTTGTCATGGTCATTGGCGTGCCCGCAGGTTGGCTTGATTTTCTTATTACCTTAAACATTACAGGATCAGTTCTGATTCTTCTGCTGGCTGTCTTTACAAAGGATCCACTGGAGTTTTCCGTACTGCCTTCCTTGCTGCTAACCATGACACTATTTCGACTGGCCTTGAACCTTTCCACGACGAAACTGATTTTACTCGAGGCTGAGGCGGGGCAGGTCATTCAGCAGTTTGGAGAGTTTGTTATTCAGGGAAATCCGATTGTTGGCTTTATTGTGTTCTGTATCCTGGTCGTGGTACAGTTTCTGGTCATTACCAAAGGCGCGGAACGCGTATCCGAAGTCGGGGCCCGCTTTACCTTGGATGCAATGCCCGGGAAGCAGATGAGCATTGATGCCGACCTGAACGCCGGGATCATCACGGATCAGGAGGCCAGAACTCGAAGACTGAATATCCAACAGGAAGCAGATTTTTACGGTGCGATGGACGGCGCTAGCAAATTTGTCAAAGGAGATGCCATTGCGGCAATCATAATCCTGCTAATTAACATTATCGGCGGCTTTATTATCGGAATGGTAACCAAGGGTATGGCGGTTACCGATGCTCTATACACCTATACGCTGTTGACGATCGGAGATGGGCTGGTAACCCAGATCCCGGCGTTGCTGATTTCAACGGCTACTGGCCTTGTCGTAACCCGAGCCGCATCAGACAGTAACCTTGGGCAGGATTTGGCCAAACAGCTGTTCAGGATGCCAAAGGCGCTCTATATTACTTCCGGCGTATTGGTAGCTCTCGCCATTTTTGGTATGCCCCAGGTACCCATGCTAATGTTTGCCGCCGCTACTGGCGGAATGGGCTACTACCTTCAGCGCAACACTGCTCAGGCAGCCAAGAAAGAGTCGGAGGCGGCCGTTAGAAGCGATATTGACGAGACTAAGAAGCCTGAAAATGTTATGAATATACTTGGAATTGATCATATGGAACTGGAAATCGGTTATGCGCTGATTCCTCTGGTTGACGCCGGTCAGGGCGGGGACCTTCTGGACAGGATTATTCTGATCCGCAGGCAGCTGGCCGGTGAACTCGGATTTATCGTTCCAGTGATCAGGGTCAGGGATAATATGAATCTACAGCCGAATCAGTATACGATCAAACTAAAAGGTGCGGAGGTTGCTTCCGGGGAATTGATGACCGATCATTACCTGGCCTTTAGTGGGGGAATCGAAGATGATTCCATTCAGGGCATTCCAACCAAAGAGCCAGCCTTCGGTCTTGATGCCAAATGGATTAACGCGTCGGTCAGAGAGCAGGCTGAACTTTCTGGGTATACCGTTGTCGATGCACCGACTGTACTGGCAACCCATTTAACGGAAGTTCTAAAAACGCATGCCCATGAGATTATTAGCCGACAGGATGTGAAGAAACTAATTGATCATACCAAGGAACAGTCACCGGCAGTTGTCGAAGAGCTTATCCCCGACCTTCTCAGTCTGGGGCAGGTTCAGAAGGTACTCAGCAACCTGCTGAGGGAAAGGGTATCGGTTAAAGATCTGGTGACGATCCTGGAAACGCTTGCCGATTGTGCTCCTCTGACAAAAGATATGGACAGACTCACCGAATATGTCCGGCAGAGTTTGGCCCGCCAGATCGTACAACCCTTTCTGAATCCTCAAAAAAAATTGCCGGTAATTACACTTGAGCCCAAGATTGAGCAGATGATTTTGGATAATCTTCGCCCCTCGGACTTCGGCAGTTATGTGAATATTGACCCGAATGTCATACAGAAGCTCTTAAAAAGGATAGGCGCACAAGTAGAAAAAATTATGCTGCAGGGACACAATCCTGTAATGTTGTGTGCTCCTATGGTCAGGATAAGTTTAAAAAGAATGACAGAGCGTCAACTTCCTCACCTGGTCATCCTGTCTTATAATGAACTTGTACAGGGAATAGAGGTTCAGGCTCTTGGAATGGTGGTGTTGGATTAATGAGGGTGAAACGGTTTGTCGGTGACAATGTGGCAGATACAATGGGGAAGATCAAACGGGAGCTTGGATCCGAGGCAGTGATTCTGCAAACCCGCCAGATTAAAGAAGGTGGATTCTTAGGCTTTTTTGCGCGTACAAAAGTGGAAATTACCGCAGCGATTGAAGAAAGACAGCAAAATCATACCTTGATGAAGTCAGCGGAGGATGAACCTGTCAAAGTCGTTAATACGGATGTGATAAAAAAGGCCTATGAAGCTTACAGAGAAAAAGAGAATGAAAATACGAGAGAACAAAGTATTCCCGATGATGCCCAGTCCGAAATTAAACAGATGCACAATATTTTAAAAGAAATTAAGGGGCATATCACCAAAGGGGACTTAAGCAGCAGTGCCGAATCCAAACGCTACTCCGACTGGATCAATTTTCTGACGGTTAGAGGAGCCAGCAGAGAGACTGCCGCTGAGCTGCTTGAACCTATCAGAAACGATCTTGCCGAAGACCAGTGGGAAAACAATACAAAAGTATTTGAGCTGTTGAAAAATCAAGTCGAGAGATTATGTTCAAATACCGAGGTTATTAGGCCAAGCAAATCCAGGACACTGGTGGTCGCAATGGTAGGGCCAACCGGAGTCGGGAAAACAACAACCATCGGGAAACTTGCAGCAGGTTTCAGCATCATTGAAAGAAGAAAGGTGGCGCTGGTAACAGCCGACACATTCAGAGTAGCAGCAGTCGAACAGCTCAGAACTTTCGGAGAAATTATCGGTGTTCCAGTTGAAGTTGTTATGACGCCGGAAGGGTTAAGAGAAGCGATTAACATCCATGCCGACAAAGAGCTTATTTTTATTGACACAGCCGGACGCAGTCCACAGCACGACCTTCATATGGACGAACTGGAAGCTTTTCTGGACAAGGCCAAACCTGACCTGACAATGCTTGTCATGAGTGTCACAACCAACATGACAGACCAGATGAAAGTTTACCAAAGGTTCAATAAGTTATCCACGCATCTGATCTTAACAAAGCTGGATGAGAGTTTTTCGCTCGGTTCCATACTTGACCTTCTGGCAAAGACCGATTTGCCTGTTGCATATTTAACAAACGGACAGAATGTCCCGGATGATATTGACGCAGCCACTTCCGAGAAACTAACCCGGTACGTTCTTGGGGAGGATAATCCATATGCATGACCAAGCAAGTATACTCAGGCAGATGGCGAGTGAAAGAGAAGTTGCAATGCCAAGAAATATGCGGGTCATTGCAGTCAGCAGTGGCAAAGGTGGTGTGGGCAAGACTAGTTTTGTGGTGAACCTGGCGCTTGCTCTGACCGAATACAATTACAGGGTGATTATTCTTGACGGAGATCTGGGACTGGCCAATGTCGATGTTGCTTTTGGGATCACGCCGAAATACAATATTAAACACCTGCTGACTGGTGAAAAAAGAATTGAAGATATTCTTTACCCGATTGGTAAAGGAATCAAAGTATTGCCTGGAGCATCTGGAATGGTAGAGCTCGCGAATTTGGACAGGGGACAGCTGAAAAATGTTCTTGTTAATCTTGGCCGCCTCGAAAAAATGGCAGATATCCTACTGATTGATACAGGAGCTGGCTTAGGACATACTGTACTGAACTTTATCAGCGCTGCGGACGATGTCATTCTCGTTTTGACGCCGGAACCGCCTTCCATGACCGATGCTTATGGACTGATTAAATCAATCAAAGGTCCAACCGGAAGAGTGAATCTTAACATTGTTGTGAACCGGGTCAAAAGTGAGACCGAAGCGAAGCAGGCCTATGAAAGACTGGAGCATGCAGTTACGAAGTTTCTGGGGATGCCCATCAGTTTATTGGGATGGATTTACGACGACCCATCAGTCGGACGTTCCGTGATGGAACAGAAACCGGTCGGGTTATCGAATCCTGAAAGTTATGCCTATCGCTGCGTACAATGGATCGCCGGAAATGTTGCAGGCGTATATATGCAGCCTCCGACTCAAAGCAGCGGAATCAGAGGATTTATTTCTTCTCTACTGAAATTGAAATAACGAGATGAAGATAGCGTCAGACATCAAACGATGTGACTAGCCTGGTCAGAGCTATTTGGGGAGTGATGAAGATGCTTTATAAAGACAAAGTATATGAAGGCTTAAGTGTCCAAATTGTTGTCCCTGAAGGAGAATATCAGGGCAGATATAAGACCAGGGTAGAAGAGGTTGGGCAGAAAATCATAACCATCGGGGTACCGGTCGCTGACGGCCAGTTTATTCCGCTCCGAGAAGGAACGCGGCTGGAAGTGGTATTTGTCGACGACCTGTCGGCGTATTCCTTCTCGACTGTCTTGATCAAAAGGTTTTCTGTTCCTATTCCAACGTTTATTATAGAATTTCCCGAGAAAATATCTAAAGTTCAAAGAAGAAAATATGTTAGGGTCCAGGTGGTTAGTCCTCTCCAATACAGGATAGTGGAGAAAAACGGTTTAGGGATAGAGCAGAAAGGATTTATGCATGATTTGAGTGGTGGTGGTTTGCTTTTCCACGCTAGAGAATGTATACCTGAAAAGACACCTGTCGTTGTTGAGCCCATGATTATGGATAGTCCGATGCAGATTCCGGCAGTAGTGGTACGCTGCATCAAAGAAGATGAAAAAGAAACGTATCTTGTTTCCGTCGAATTTTATGAGATTTCTGAAAGAACGCGTGATAAAATCATTACCTATGTATTTGAGCTTCAACGAGAGATGCGTAAGAAAGGACTGGTTTGAACATGGAGATATCTGCAATTAGGCTGGAAGCTTTAAAGGAAATTGGAAATATAGGTTCCGGGCATGCGGCGACATCGCTTTCTAAACTGCTGCAGGCAAGAATAGACATGTCCGTGCCGAAAGTATGGCTTGTCCCGCTCGAAAAACTCAGCGAGGCGCTAGGTGAATACGATACCGTTCAGGTGGCGCTTTATCTGAAAGTCGAGGGGGACGCACCCGGAAAGGCTATTTTTGTCCTCCCGATTGAAAGCGCCAGGGTCATAGCCCAAAAACTGCTTTCGCTTTCAGAACGTCCGGATATTTTCAGTGACGAAATGGCGCAGTCGGCGTTGCAGGAAGTCGGAAATATTCTGGTGAGTTCCTTCATCATCGCATTGTCCAAGTTTTCCGGAGTCCTGCTACATCCGTCAATTCCGGCTATAGCTATTGACATGGTCGGCGCGATTATTGACAGCGTCCTGCTGGAAGAAGGAATGGTTGATGACGATGTTTTGATCATTGATACGAAATTATCCGGGGTTAAAGAAGTGGAAGGGAAATTTTTCTTTATTCCTAGTAAAGGTTCTCTTGACAAATTGTTGGGAGTATTTGGTATATGAGCAAGACGATCATTGTAGGAATGGCTGATTACAAAGTGGAAAAGGCGCCTGACAAGCTGATGACGGCAGGCCTCGGTTCGTGTATCGGGATATGTGTTTATGATTCGTTATCCCAGATTGGGGGAATGGCCCATATCATGCTTCCTAACTCTTTGGAGAGCCTTCAGGGCAATCCGATGAAGTATGCCGATACATGCCTGGCCATGATGCTCGAGGAAATGTTTAAGCTTGGGGTTATGAAATCGAGACTCAAAGCTAAAATGGCCGGTGGGGCTCAGATGTTTTCGTTTGGAAATAAGGCACCACTCTTGAAAATTGGAGAGCGCAACGCCCAGTCAGTGGAACAGGAATTAAAAAAGGCCGGGATTCCGCTGCTCGTCCATGATGTCGGCGGCAATTTCGGGCGAACGATCACTTTTGACATTCAATCCGGCGATTTGCATGTGAGGACCATTAACCATGGGGAAAAGGTGATCTAATGGCAGAGCCAGAAAGAAAACTAGAAAAAAACGCATTTAGACTGTCGGTTATCAGTGCCGGAATCGTTCTGGTATTCTCCATATTCAACGGTTATCGTTATCCTGCTATCATACTACGAACCGCGCTGGCCTTTTTGTTTATTTATCTCTTGGGCAAAGGGCTTATTCTGTTATGGAACAAGGTCTCTCCTCCGGTCAAAGAAGAAAGACCACCTTCCAAAATTGATATCTTCCTTGGGGATATGGAAAGTCAGGACGAAAATGCCCCGAATAAGACGGGGCAGCCTGCAGAGAGCCTTCTGTCACTAAAAAAACGGGTTCCGGGCCAAATCAACAACCAGATCATGGATCATTTACCGGATGCCGCAGCCAGAGCGGAGATTGTCAGAAAAATGGGCTGGGGTGATGATCAGTAAGGAGGTGTATGCTGCATGTATAAAGGACAATATGATACACCCAAACAAGCTGTATGGACAGAAGAGCATTTAGAAAAATTCTTGCCGCTCGTGAAAAGGATTGCAGGCCGGCTAGCCATGTCTCTGCCAGAGCATATTGATCAGGAGGATTTATTTGGGTACGGCGTATTTGGCTTACTGGATGCGCTTCAAAAATTTGATCCTTCTCGCGGCGTAAAATTTGAAACGTATGCAACGTTACGAATCAGGGGTTCGATTATTGATGGATTAAGAACGATGGATTGGGTTCCGCATTCAGCGCGCCAGAAGGTCAAGCAGGTTGCGCAGGGTTATGCCTGGCTGGAGAACCAGCTCGGGCGCAGCCCAACCCTGGAAGAAGCAGCCCGGCACCTCGATATTTCCGTTGAGGAATTGAATGCGACCCTGCTGCAGGCACAGTATATGACACTCGTGTCGCTTGAAGATGTCAATTCCAACGATAACGAGGATATCATCAGTTCACCTCTTGATCTGATTATTGACCCGAGCTCGCAGGATTCGTTTGGCCAGATCGAAAAAGAGGAACAGAAACAGATTTTGACAGAAGCCATTGAGAAATTATCGGAGAAAGAGAAGCTGGTGGTCGCTTTATATTATCGGGAAGAACTGACTTTAAAAGAGATATCGGCGGTGATGAATTTATCGGAATCCCGGATCTCACAAATTCATTCTCAGGCCATCTTACGATTACGAGGCTATCTGGGAAGACAGAAAAAGAATATTTTCTAAACCATTTTGGAGGACAAAATGGTTTTTTTATTTGGCAGAGACTAAAGTTTAGGCCAAAATGTGCCGATATACTGAATAACAGTACACAGGAGGTGAAAGGATGAATGTAGCGAATGTTTTGACGCCTGTTAATGTTGAAGGAACAAAAACTGATTCTGCAGCAGGAAAAGAAGGTAAGGGCATTGACCAGAACAACCTTCTGTTTGCGCTTTTTATGCAGAAATTGAATCCTTCCAATAAGGCTGATAAACAAATTCTTGGAGAATTGGCGGAAGCTGGTCCGGATTCCGATTCAGGAGAAGTCACCATTTCCGACGGGACTGTTTCGGAACTGAGCACTTATTTGCAAATTCTTCAAAACCTATTTCCGGCTGGCATGGAGGCCACTTCCGGATCAAATGGAGATCAAAATAGTTCCCTGGTATCAGGTTTAGCACTGAAAGGAAACGATGCTGCCTGGATGATGCTCGGACAAGCCTTGCAAGAAGTTCTTTCCTCAGGCGCAGGGCAAGCCGATAAGACTATGACCAATGGCGAAGGGTTACACCTCGGGAACTACCTGCAGGCTTTCGGACTTAAAGGGATTTCTGGTTCGACGGCCGATTCTCTCGATCCAGCGGAGTTGGATGATATATTAGGATATTTAAAAGAACTCTCTGGGAAAATTGTTTCACAAAAAGACAAAAATTATCAAGCAACAGAACCTTCGGATACGAATGCGAAGCTGCTCAACTGGCTGTCCGACAAATTATCTCTGATTCAAGATAAGAACAGAGCGGACAATTCTACCGCAACAGCTCAGAATATAACCACTCAGAATACAACCACTCAGAACACCTTGAGCGGTGTTGCAGCGGCGGAAGATTCTGCAAAAAACAAGCAGAATTTATCTTCTTCGGGAAACAACTCTCAAAACGATTCAATGGACAGCTCAATAGATCCGAACCAGATACTGGTTTCAGGAGACAAGACTGATGTTGTGCTTACCAGCTCAGCAACTGGCGTAAGCAGTGTCAAAGCAGGATTGGTCAATCCAGGTGCGGTTTGGGACCAGGTTTTGGGCATCCTGAATAAACAGGATCTGAATTCTCAGGAGATTAAGGAGATCTCTATTCAGTTGCAGCCGCAGGACCTTGGAAAGCTGAATGTATCCATGAAGCTGGAAAATGGGCAGTTGCATCTAATCATCAATGCTTCTGAACAGGCTACGGGATCGTTGCTTCAGAACAACCTGCAGGATTTACGGAACGGCCTGGCGCAGATCGGTGTTTCGTGCGGAACTCTTGAAATGGGTTACCGCCAGAATGACCAGCAGTCTTCGCAGGACAGGAATGACTACCGCAGTCAGCAGGAAACAGCCTTAACCCTTCAAGAAGAAGCAAGCAGTATTTTACCGGTATTTACGTCTTACCTGACGACAAATAACCAGGGTAATCGAATTAATGTCAGTGTCTGAAACGAGGAGGAAACCATGACAAGCGTTTATAATGTAACCGGTACAACTTCGGATACAGCCGCGACTAAAGGCACAAGCACCGGCACCAACAGTACCGACAGTACGTCTTTAGATAAGCAGGCCTTTCTTCAGCTTTTGGTTGCTCAGCTGCAAAACCAGGATCCAATGTCTCCGATGGATAATAGCCAGTTTGTTGCTCAGCTTGCCCAATTCAGTTCTCTTGAACAGCTCTCAAACATGGCAACGGCGATGGATGAGCTGAAAGAAAGCATGGTTACGTTGAATAGCCAGTCCCTGCTGACGCAGGGAGCGGCTATGATCGGCAAAGAAGTCACTTGGGCCGATAGTGATGGGGCATCGCAGAGCGGTACCGTCACTTCGGTGAAATGGGCAGACGGTTCGCTGGCTCTGGTGGTCGGGGAAACTGAGTTATCTCTGGAAGATATTAGTGAGATTAAAGGGTCTGCTGCAGCTACACCATAAGCAAATGGCTAAAAAATGTGTCTGTGTTAGAACAAATTTGCAAAAAAATATTAAAATGGAGGAAACGCCTTATGATGCGTTCACTATATTCTGCAATTACAGGTTTAAGAAATCACCAGACCGCTATGGACGTGATTGGTAACAATATTGCCAATGTAAACACGAGCGGATATAAAAGAGAAAGAGCCAGTTTCGCAACGATGCTCGGGCAGGCTTCCCAGGGAGCTTCGGCTCCAAGCCTAGTTACTGCGGGCAATCCTTCAACAGCAACGATAGGGGGAACCAATGGCATTACAATCGGTCTCGGCAGCGTGCTTGGATCCGTCGATAAGATTATGACGCAGGGAAGCTCTTCCTATACCGGTAAACCGACAGATATGATGATCCAGGGAGAAGGAATGTTTGTTGTTGAGATTGGGCCAAACACCTATTTTACCCGAACCGGCAATTTTGATCTTGATGAAAACGGTATGCTGGTCGATACGAACACAGGAGCAAAAGTCCAAGGGTATCTGAATGGAGATTATGCATTAGCTGATAATACGAATGATCATTTTCCTTCGACAACTGATTATGATATGACCACGTTGTCCGATATCATTATCCAGCAGGGAGAGACGTACCAGATCGGTGGTACTGACTATACGCTGGAAAGCTATGGGATTGATTCCAAAGGTGTCGTTACCGGGGTTTTCACGGATGCAACGGGCAATTCTGTTAGCCGTGAAATGTTTAAGCTGGCCCTTGCTACATTCAACAATGAAGGCGGACTGAATTATGAGGGGAACAACTTCTATACACAAAGCAACAACTCAGGTGACGCTGAATTCGGGGTCGCGGGCAGTGGCGACAAGGGCGATATCATGACATCATACCTTGAAATGTCCAACGTTGACCTTTCCCAGGAGTTTACGGATATGATCGTAACCCAGCGCGGATTCCAGGCTAACTCTAGAGTTATTACGGTTTCTGACACCCTGCTTGAAGAACTGATCAACCTGAAACGCAGCTAAGCATTGAAGGATAATTGGCGTTAACGGAGAACTATTTAAGCAGGTAAAGGAGACTACGAACGATGAAGTTGTCAACGGAATATTTACAAACGCTTCAGGATCGTATCGACATGATTGGCAGCAATCTAGCCAATGCCAGCACGACAGGTTTCAAGGAGCAGCTGTTGTCTATTGAAGAATGTTACGACGTTCAGGATAGAAGCAATACGATGGCGCAGTACGGTGGTATGCCTGTGACGCAAAATCCGGTAATTCACATTAATCAATACGACGGAAACCGCATCGACTTTACACAAGGGTCCCTGGGGAGTACCGGGAACCCTTTGGATCTTGCAATCTGTGGAGATGGATTCTTCCAGGTGAAAACGGAGGACGGAAAGCTTGGCTATACACGGTCGGGGGCTTTCAGTGTCGATGCCGCAGGAAATCTGGTTAACAACCAAGGAATGCTGCTTGAACCGAAGATATCTGTTTCGGAGAATGTAACGGACATCAGTGTTGACAGCGACGGTACTATCTATGGCGTGCGGACAATGGCAGAAGAAAAGGATCAGGCTGTCCCCGCCGGGAAAGAGGAAAACCAGGGCAACCCCGTTATCTTGGGCAAGATTTCTCTTTTCCGCTTTACGAATCCTGATGGATTGGAGCAAGCAGGCAGCAACGTGTATTTTACAACAGGAGCTTCAGGTCAGGCAAAGGCCGGGATCCCGGGAGAAGACGGATATGGCGTTATTAAGAGCGCAATGCTGGAAAAATCCAATACAAATCTTTTAACGGCGATGACCGATCTCATACAAGTCCAGAGAGCCTACCAGGTCGATGTTCGGATTAGGCAGGACCTTGATGAGATGACGGCTCAGAGCATTGCAATGAGGAGATAAGCATGGCTGGATGGCTAAATAGTCCGATTTTTAATTTACTTGAGAGCGGGTTGGATGGACTCGGACTGCGTCAGCGTGTCTTGGCCGACAATATCGCCAATAATGACACGCCCGATTTTAAAAGGTCAGATGTCAGTTTCGATAAAATCCTGCAAGCTACGATGGACAGCATGAACAATGCAACAGCAGTATCCGGCACAGAGCCTGGCCATATCCCGATTACCGGGACAGGGCTGACTTCAGACAGCTTCGTAGTCAAGGATGAGGGCACCACCTACCGTAATGACGGAAATAACGTGGATATTGACCTCGAAATGACCAGGCTTGCAGAAAATACCCTTCAATACAATTCATTATCCAGGATGTTAACGATGCATCTCTCCATGCTGAAACAGGCAATTCAGGAATAACCATCCAAGAATAGACGGTTCGTTGGAGGAGCGTGATTTTTTGCTCAGAGGATTATATACGGCAGCTTCAGGCATGATTATGAATAACCAACAGAGTGAGGCGATAGACCGGAATATTGAAAATATGAACAATCCCGGCTATCTTGAAGAAAGTGAAAGGGTCACTTCTTTTCCGCGTCTACTGGTCAGCAGGCTTACCCCTTCTACGACCAGTGATAAGCCTTCGGAAAATGTTCCGCTGGGAATCATGGGAACGGGTGTCTATGCGGAGAAAGTCTTATACAGCACAGAACCCGGTTTGATCCGGGAAACCGGAAATATGACTGATGTGGCGCTTAACGGTGACGGCTTTTTTGTCGTCGAAACGCTTGACGGGGAACGTTATACCAGAAACGGACATTTTCAGGTTGATCCTTCCGGCATGCTCAGAACAGCAGGCGGTAATCTTGTTCTTGGTCAAAACGGAGCAATCGGCCCTTTGCCGGACGATTTCACCATTCTGCAGGATGGAACAATTATCAGTACTGATAGCAGCCAGGTCATAGACAAACTTACAATTGTGGACATCCCTGCGGAAGATCTGGATCGTGACGGACTTACGAGTCTTTATAACAGCCAGAATCAACCTACGGAAATACTACCGAAAAACATCAGGGTTGAACAGGGTTTTATTGAGGAATCAAACGTCGATCTAAATGCGCAAATGGTCAAAATGATTCAGGTAACGCGATCGTATTCAGCGAATCAAAAAGTGGTCCAAACCAATGATGAAATTTTACAAAAAGCCGTCAATGAAATAGGAAAGGTGTAACTGGCTCCTGAAAAAGCAGAACATACGTAAGAGGTGATAACTATGGGCTTCCAATCCGTTATTTTTTTGCTGGGTAGCGAAGAATATGGCCTCCCGATTGAGGTCGTGCAGGAAATAACACAGTTGACAGAAGTTCATCCTGTACCCCAGTCTACAAAATATGTCAAGGGCCTTATTATTATTAGAGGTCAGGCAATTCCGCTGATTGATCTGCATGCCAAATTTGAGATTCCGTCCCGGAATGAAGCTGGTTTTGCAATCATTATGAAAATTAATGATAATGTTGTTGGCATTGCCGTTGATGAGATCATTGAGGTAAGGATACTTGAGAATGTTGTTCAGGCGCCTCCTTTGGTTGCTGCCTCATTTATCGGAGGAATTGTCAATCTCCCGGACAGACTGATTGTTCAGCTGGATCCGGCATTTATTTTTAAAACCGATGAGCTGGAAGATTTAAAGGCTTTGGCCTGATTGGCTCCGCCTGCCTGTTTACTGGTGACTGGAGGTTTGGTGAGCTATCTTGACTTTTTTCAGATATTGATTTATATTAAATTGAATTCATTATAATTAACTAGAAAAGGAGGGCGTCTGAATTGGCTTTGTGGGAATGCAGTATATGCAAAAAGGTCTCTGAAGGAAGATGTCGTCCAAAACAATGTCCCGAATGCGGAACTGATAAAGAAAAGATAGTGAAAAAGGGTTAGCAGTGCATATCGACTATTATTTATATCTTTTTAAAATTAGTTGGCCGGCTTTGAGCGGTCTTTTTCTTGTCTGCATTTTTTTAGGGGCAAAATGCCTTTCTATATTTAGAGAGGCATTGGCCGAAAAGAATCATTTCAGTAAATTTCTTGCTGCAACCCGATCACTCTTCCTAGTCTTGATCGTTTTTATTTACTCCCTGATGTTTATGGATTACAATCAGGATTGGCTGAACAATGCGGCAGTGTCGAAAGGGGTCATCGAAAGCCTTTCTGCGGAAGCTGAGCAGTATACACTAAGCTTACGAAGCGGAGAAGAGATACTCACGTTAAGTATTGATGCGGCTGCTTTCCATAAACTTCATAAGAAAGATTTAGTGGAAGTCACTTATCTTCGCCAGAAAAAACAGGTAGTTAAATGCAGCGTATTAACCCGACAAGCTGACGGCTTCATATAATAGCATAGCTTAATATTTGACATTAAATGGAATTGGTTATTGACGTCTCATGATATAATATAATTAACAAATAGTGTTTTTATCAATCAGATCCATGGAAAGGAGAGGTAGAACTTATGCGTATTCTTAAGGTAAATGACAATACGGTTCGCATTTTTATCTCCTTTACCGAGCTCGCAGATCGCAATATATCTCTTGCTGACTTGTTTCAACGTTCCGCGAGAACTGAGCAGTTTTTTTGGGAATTGATTTCAAAAGCCAGAGATGAAGTAGACTTTAGTTTAGATCAGCCTTTCTGGATCCAGGCTACTGTTGCTTCAGAAGATGAATTTGTCATAACGGTAATTAAGCAGGAAGAACAAATTGATGCGGAAATTAACCATATTATTCAGACCGCATTTGGAGAAAAGAAGAAGAATCCACGCCCTTCTCCGAAATTTGCGTCTGAAAAACAATGGGTATATTTGTTTGAAGAATTCGAGGATGTTATTTCCGCAGTCCGTCTCTTGCCGGGGATTCTCCAGCTTCAATCCGCATTGTTCCAATATGAGAGCGAATATTACCTGACAATCAGCAATATTGGAAACCCGCGTAAAAAGAAACTGGCTGAAGCGATATTGGACGAATTTGGGGAATCTGTCATGACCACGGATACTTTTCTCAAAGAGCACGGTGAAATGATTATCGAGGAAGATGCCGTAAGAATCTTAAAACGCCTCGAGAAAAAGAAAAGGAGCTAACAGCTCCTTTTGCTTTGGATACTAGCCAGTAGAATTGAAATGGCCTGCCTTATAGAGCTTGCGGATACTGATCAGGCAATCTGGGCAGACGGGTTGCTTTTTAAACAATAGAAGCTGGTCCTCGCCATTGCAGAAAATGCATTTGGATCTTTTTTTTGTTTGTAACATGCAGAAGTTGTATATTTTTGTTTCGGACGGCTCCATTGCCTTTCCCCCTTGGATTTATTTAAGTGGGCTAAAATGTTATTATATTAATATTAAACGATCCGGCTTGTCGAAATCCTGAAAAAAACCAAGCGAGTAAGAATGAACATTTTGTCTTAGATTGCAGAATTCGGGGTGTTTTTTTGAAAAACAGCAAACTGCGTCTTCTTCCCCCAGTAAATGAGGTCATTGCCGAATTAGTAAAAACTGGTGCCTGTAGCGGCTATGAACTTTCGGCAATTACCTGGGCTGTGAGGAAAGCCTTGGAAAAGGGCAGAAAGATTCTTTTGGATGATCTGAATCACGATAGTAAAGAATTGAATAGTGGAAAAACGATAAAGCCTCAGAATTTTTTATACTGTCAGCCTGAAGAATTCATACCATTCTTCCGAGCATGGTTGTATAAGGAGATCCGGGCAGAATTGAGAGGTTACGGAAGTATGAAGAGAGTTATCAATGCTACAGGTGTAATTCTGCATACGAATTGCGGACGCGCACTTCTTGCTCCGGAAACCGCTGCCTATGTTGCGGAACAGGCTGTTGTTTACAGCAATCTTGAGCTTAACCTTGAAACCGGTGATCGCGGTTCGAGGTACAGCCATGTAGAAAAAATTTTAACAGAACTGACAGGGGCGGAAGCATCCCTTGTTGTGAACAACAATGCCGCCGCCGTACTTTTAATCATGAATACTTTTGCCCTTCATAAAGAAGTCATTGTTTCCCGCGGAGAACTGGTTGAAGTCGGCGGATCTTTTCGGATTCCTGAAGTGCTCAAAGCAGGGGGGGCAAAACTGGTGGAAGTCGGAGCAACGAATAAGACCTGGCTCAAGGATTACCAAGAGGGGATCGGTCCTGAGACGGCGATGCTGCTGAAAGTACATACCAGTAATTATCGAATTCAGGGATTCCAGCATGAAGTTCCAGTTGATGAGCTTGTGATGCTCGGTAAAGAGTCGGGGATTCCGGTTGTCGTAGATCTCGGCAGCGGCAGTTTCCTGGATGGATCGGAATATGGTCTTCCGCAGGAGCCGACGGTGCAGGATACGCTGAAAAGCGGAGCTTCACTGGTTTCTTTCAGCGGGGATAAACTTTTGGGAGGCCCTCAAGCCGGAATTATTATCGGCAAAAAGGAACTGATTGATCGCTTGAAAAAAAATCAGCTTACCCGGGCTTTGAGGGTCGATAAACTGGTTCTGGCTGCCTTGATTGGAACGCTCCGTTTCTATCAGAGAGGGGAAATCAGTAAGATACCTGTCTGGAATATGCTTTCCCGTACAAAAGATGATCTTCGAAAAGACGCGCTAAAGCTAAGTATAATGCTTGCTAGCCTGCCCGGTTTAGAAATACAAGTCATGGACGCTGAATCCTGCGTCGGAGGCGGGGCTTTTCCGACGGCGGAGCTTCCAACTTACGTATGTGCGGTAAAGCCTCAGCAGGGATCAGTTGTTGATCTCGAAAGGTTTCTGCGGCAGGGAGAGGTTCCTATTCTGGCACGCATTGTGAAAGATGCAGTGTTTTTTGACCCCCGAACCTTGCTGCCGGAGGATTATCAGGTGATGACAGACCGTCTTCGGCAGTGGAATCAGTAACAAGAGACAAGTACCACATGCTACAATGCCAGAATGTAGCTAATTACTTGTATGGTTATCCTATGTGTATGGTTATCCTATGAATGTTTTACTAGTATACGTATTAAAAATTGCTACTCAAATATTATGACATTCTTAATCGTTAACCCGTATTAGGTCTGCATTCTACAGTTCCAGCATCAAGCAGGGCATACTGACGGCACAAGATGTGCCTAGGGTCGAATGCGTCAAAGCATAGGACACCTTTGTTGAAAACGGAATTCTAGGTAGGTCTGCAGGTCATGTTGTGCTATAATTGCTTTTGGGAAAAACAAAGTGGACAACAAAGAAAAAAACGAAAGGAGGGAAAGCAATGTCCGGCGACAAAATAAGACTGACGCAGTACTCAAGCAAATCTGGCTGAGGGTGCAAGATTGGTCCTGGCGACCTGGCACAAGTTTTGTGTCACTTTCCAAAACAAACATCCAACCCGGATCTTCTGGTCGGCTTTGATACGTCAGATGATGCGAGTGTCTACCGTCTTAATGACGATCAGGCAATTGTTCAGACAGTTGACTTTTTTACTCCGATCGTTGATGATCCATATTCTTTCGGGCAAATTGCCGCGGCCAACGCCCTCAGTGATGTCTATGCCATGGGTGCGCGTCCGCTGACTGCACTTAATCTTGTTTCTTTTCCGATTGATAAGCTTGACAAAAGCATATTGATGGAGATACTAAGAGGGGGAAAAGACAAAGTTGAAGAAGCCGGAGCCTTAATCATCGGTGGACATTCGATCGATGACCCTGAACCAAAGTATGGTCTATCCGTAACAGGCATTGTTCATCCTGACCGAGTGCTGACTAATTCCAGCGCTAGGGAAAACGATTTGCTCGTTCTGACAAAACCATTGGGACTTGGGATTATCACGACTGGGATAAAAAACGGGATTGTCCGAGCAATTGACGAGAAAGCAGCTATTGAGGTCATGGCACGGCTGAATAAAGAAACGTCGGAGATTGCAGTTCGGATCGGAGTAAATGCCTGTACGGATATTTCCGGCTTTGGTCTATTAGGCCATCTTCACGAAATGATGAAAGCCAGTGGTATGCAGGCTGAGATCTTTGCTGGGAATGTTCCGGTTTTGGGCTGTGCCTGGGACTGTCTAGAAAAAGGAACAATCCCCGGAGGAACGTTATCCAACCTGATTTATCTTGAGGATTATCTGGAAGTGGACTGCAGTCTGGACTGGAAACTGATTCTCGGTGATGCTCAGACTTCGGGTGGCCTGCTTCTGGCAGTGCCTAAAGAAAAAATTGAAATGCTAATTACGGAATGTCATAACAGGAATGTGCATCCTGTCGAAATCATTGGCAGCGTATCGAAGGGAGAACCCGGAAAAGTATTAATCGGCGGGGGAACCATGCCTTTGGCAAGACTACGATAAATGGAGTGGGACAGACTTGAGGAAGAAAATAAATAAAACAAGGAAAGCCTTTACGATCATTGCAGTTTTGCTCGCAGGAATTATTGCAGGTTCGGCTGCCTTTGGCTACTTGTTCTTAAATCAAGGAAGTACAGGTACAGGGGACAGTACAGAAAACTCAAGTACGGACTCTCTTAACAAACGGATAAGCTTCCTGTTAATCGGTGCAGACAAAAGGCCCGGACAGACTTCGTATAATACGGATACGATTATTGTTGCTAGTGTGGATCCTGATACGAAATTGATTTCTCTTTTGTCCATTCCCAGGGATACCAGGGTTAGCCTTCCCGGATCAAATTCTTACGTTAAAATTAATTCGGTCGTGATGTATCGACGAATTACTGAGCTGATGGATGAGGTTACCGAACTGACGGGCATACCGCTTGACGGTTATGTCGTAACCAATTTTGATGGTTTTAAAAGTATTATCGACACAGTGGGTGGAATCGAACTTGATGTTGAAATGGATATGTACAAAGAGACTGGAGACGAAGTTGACGGCGTGATTGACCTGAAAGCTGGAGAGCAGCATCTGAATGGGACTCAGGCGCTCCAGTATGCCAGATTCAGGGGAGACAGCTCCGCAGACATCGGCAGAACTGCGCGTCAGCAGAAGGTTTTGAAAGCAGTGGCCAAAGCAGTCTTGCAACCCTCAACCATTATTAAACTGCCCAAGCTTATTCCTCAAATCAATGAGGTTGTTGAAACGGATCTGAAACTCGCAGATATTCTAAGACTATCTAAGGCAGCCGCAGCTTTCGACAGCTCAAACATGGTGAATCAAACACTGCCTGGCTATGGGCTTTATCTTGACTATATCAGTTACTGGGAAGTCAATCCGGACCATGCCAAACAAGTGGCTAAAAATCTTCTGCTCGGGATTACCACGGATATGACCATCGACGGGACAGTCATTGACTTGCTGAGCCCAGAACTCCAGGCACATGTCACGGTTCCCGGAAGTACTTCCGATCCAAATGGTACAGCATCTCCAGGCCACGATGACTCGGGTAGTGCGAGCGGGAGCGGTGAAGGATCATCCGGAACAGAACTGAATGACGGAAGTAAAGGAATGGATGGCGGAACCGGCACAGATATTAGTCAGGATACGGATAGCCCAGACCAGGGCAATAGCCTGGGTCGGGATGAAAACAATTTGAACAATCACAATTCTTCAGATAACAAGACGAAGGAATAAAGCTATTAATTATTCCTGAATAATTCTCCTGTAGACAAATATCGAAATAGTCAGTAAAATGAGAGAGAACAGTCATAAAATACTGTAATTATGCTATTACAGTATTCTTTTTTTAAATAAAATGTGATTTTGCAGATAATTTTTGGGCTTATTTTCATTATTATTTTGATGATTTATGATGCATATGCGATTTTTTAGGACTAAAGTCCTATGTGCTTTGTTTTTTTAAATGAGATTATTTTCCCAGGTTGTTTAAGGAGAGTGCGGACCATGAAAGAAATGATTGCAACAGGCAAAACGTTAGAAGAGATCAGAGAGAAATGGTCTCAGGAATGGGGCTGTGATCCTAAAGAGCTGCAGATAGAAACCATAGAGAAACCGGGAGTCTTCAACCGGCTCTATAAGGTAAACGTAATTTTGTCGGAACCGGTCAAACAAGATATTCTTCAGGAAGACGCACGAGAGGAAGATACGCGGGTCGTCTGGGATGAAGTCAGATATACGATTTATCCCGGATCACAGGTTCAAAGCATCATTCCTTATCCGCAAGCCGGAAAATTATTTATGCTGGGCAACGAAATTGCATACGAAATGCCTGTTAATAAAGGTGATACCTTTGAATTCTATCCTTTGGTCCAGCAAGGTGAACTATCTTGGCAAATCGCAGTCGAGCCGGACGGCAGCAAAGCTGTCGCGAGAGTCAGACATGCCCGTGCGGGTAAATTTGTCCTGACCAATTCTCTTCCAAATTATTCGCAGCTTGTATTGGAACAACATGTCTCCTGGGATGCTTTTCCTGAACCTGATGAGCTGCCAACGGAAGCAGACCTGTTGAAACAAATTGAAGAAAGTGGAATTGTTCATGGAATAAAAAGCAATCTTTGGGCGAATTTTATGGACGTCGATGGAGAAAGTGAAATTGTCATCGCTGAAGCGACTCTGCCGATTCCAACTGTTCAGCCTCAGTTAATCGACTATGTTGGCGAACCAGTATTTCAGAATGAAGAAAGTAATGAAGACAAAATTGATTATTTCGCCTGTAAAATTGTCCTTTGTCAGAAGGATGATACTCTTGCCAGGAAAATCCCGGGAAAAGAAGGGATCCCCGGTACAAACATTTTCGGAAAAGCTACTCAGGTTGATAAAATCAAGGACTTCATAATTACGCTGAAGAAGAATGTCTATCTGACTGAGAATATGGAAGTTAAAGCGTCTTGTTCCGGTACACCGGTAAGGGTCAATAAAAATACATACTTGGTTGAAAACGCGTTTATTTTGAATAAAGATGTTGATCTGAGTACCGGAAGCATCGACTTCCCAGGCGATGTCTTTATCGGGGGTAATGTTGCGGACGGACTGTATGTTCATTCCTCTGGAACAATCAAAGTACAGGGTTCTGTCTCTGGCGCTGATATTAAAGCAGAAACGGGACTGGTCGTAAGAAATAATATTATAGCCAGTAAGATACTTGTGGGAGAGAAACATGTCTCCATTTCTGAGTTTATCAAGACCATGCATGAAGTCAGTGAAGAGCTTACGCTCTGTGTTCATCAGATTGAGCAGCTACAGGGAGCATCCACTAATACGAGTGTTGGCCAACTTTTTAAGGTCATCCTCGAGAAAAATTTTCAGCAATTGCCCAAAAAAGTTGAAGAGCTGGAGAGACTGCTTAACAGTCAGGAACCCGGGTTTGTGTCCCAGGAGCTTGATCTGGCGATACGTTCAATGAAACATTTTATGATCGGATTGGGACCCCTTCAGCTTAAAGATACGCTTTACCTTAAAAATGCTCTGAAGATTATAGGCTTCTTCATGGCCACCAAGGGACTGGCAGCCTCAGTAAGTGTTCTCTGCGATGTTAGTTATGTCCAAAATTCTGAAATCGGTTGCGCCGGCGATTTTTTCTGCCACAAAGGCGTGTATAATTCCATTTTGAAAATTGAAGGCGGAATTAAAATCCATGGTGTCTGCCGTGGCGGTGAGATCAGTTGCTCAGGCGATCTTTACATTTGGGAACTTGGCGGCTCGAATATCAGTGCCACGACAATTAAGGCATCCAAAAACAGCCATATCAATATCGAGTTCTGCCATGCCAATATTAAAATTTTCATCGGCAAAGAGCTGATCAAGATTGATGAACCAGCTCAAAAAATTGATATTTTCAGGGACAAAGGGAACCTTCAGGTTGGAAAGTTGAGATGGGACGGCAGTACGCGCTAACGAGACTTCACTAGTAACCGGCTGATATAGGGAAGCAGAGGAAGAACTATAAGTGAAGATAGGATGTTAAAAATTGTATGACCGTTGGCAATCTGGCGGCTTAGACCTCCTCCAAGAAACCTGATCACCTCAGTCAGCGGATCTAGAAGCGGGTAAAATAGCAGAACACCAAAAACGTTGACGAACACATGAAATAACGCAACCCATTGGGCGGATCTTGAGGTAAAAGTTGAGACAATCAAAGCGGTGAAGCAGGTCCCGATATTGGCTCCAAAAATAAAAGCAAGAGAGGTTGGTAGATCAAGCCAGCCTCTTTCTGTTAAAACCATCACAAGGCCTGCTGCTGCACTTGAAGAATGCAGGGCTGCCGAGAGAACGGTACCTGCTGCAATACTTTCAAGATAGCTGCTGTTCAGATGAAGCAGCCGCTCCTGAAAATACGAGGTCGAGGCAAGCGGGATCATCGCGGATTCCAAAACGGAAAGTGAAAAAAACATCAAGCCTAAGCCGGCCAACGCATAGTAAAAGAATCTTATTTTGCCTTTCAGCAGCCAGAACCCTAGAAATCCGGGAGGGACCAGCCAAATGGCGAAATCCTTGAACGGCAAAGACAAAAGCTGGGGAGTTACCGTACTGCCAATATTGCTTCCGAGGATCAGTCCGAGGGTATTTTGAAAGCTTAACAAACCGGCGTCAACAAAGGAAATTGCCATTACGGTCAGTGCGGTGCTCGATTGCAGGATACTCGTTGCCAGAATGCCGCTGATGAATCCCCTCGCGGTGGTTTCAGTGAATCTCTTCAGAACAAGCTGAAAATAAGACCCCGTGAATTTTTCCAGGCCATCTCTAAGAATTTTTATTCCTGTCAATAATAGCATCAGGCCTAAAAAAGTAAAACAGACGGGGACAAGCATCAACAACTCCTCGTAGATTCACAGAATAAAACCACTCCGTTTATTTTATTTTGCTGGATGGAACATCATGCAAGTAAAAATCAATATATTAGTTTCCATAAAAAAACTTGCGACCATCTGCCGCAAGTTAAGAAAAGAGAGGAGTGGGAATAAAATTGGAAAACGTGAGACTAATACCATTGTGTCCCGCTTTCTAAGAAACTATGCAAAAGTTTTTTGCAGGAATTTGGCACTTTTTATGGAAAATAGGTTGCATACAGATGTTTCATATTCCGCCGGATAATCTTTAGCTAGAATGAATCATTAGATCATAAGGTTTAAAAAAATATTAAAGGTTACGAGGTAGGTTATGCTTGATTTACATGTTCATTTGCTCGGGCATCTTGACCGGGAAGCAACAAGGGGAAATATCCGTCTTTTTCTTGACGAGGCTAAAAAAAAGAACTTAATTCAGATCGGTTTTGCCGATCATGATATGTACTGGAATGACCTAAACCTGAATCTGATTAGGGAAGTCGCCGAAGAGTATCCTGAATTGCAGGTGAGAATAGGTCTTGAGGTCGACTATCGGGAAGAAAATGAAGAACTAATCCGTAAACGGATCAGTTCATATCCTTTTGACTATACGATCGGTTCTGTCCATGAAATTAACGGATGGTTCTTCGATTATCCCGAGGAAGAAGAAGAACATCTCAGGCGGAACCCTGACAGCTTGTATCTGGAGTACTTCGCGCTGGTGGAAAAAGCAGCTGCCAGCGGAATGTTTCAGATTATTGGGCATTTTGATTTGATCAAACTGTTCAAAATGAGACCGCAGACAGACGTAAGAATCCTCGCAGCTAGGGCGTTGGAAACCATCAGGAAGCAAGGACTGGCCATCGAAGTTAATACCAACGGACGGTATAAGCCTGTGCAGGAATTTTATCCGGAGTCGAAACTTCTTGAACTAATTCACCAGATGGGCATCCCAATCACCCTAGGCTCAGATGCACATGAACCAAGTATGGTAGGACGTGATCTTGAAGAGGTTGTCCAGCAGTTAAAACTATTTGGCGTAAAAGAATTAACCGGGTTTGCTGGGCAAAAACCTCATGCTTTAAATGTTTAAAAAGAGGTTGATTGGAGAATAATAGAACTAAACAATAGTGACGTTAATGTTAATTGCTTTCTTTGTTCACAATAACACAAACGGGAGATGGAAATTCAATGATTGAAAGATGCCGTTCCTGCGGACACGAACATGATGATATTTCCAGGGTCATATTTCGCCGCAACCACGTCAGCAACCGGATGCTTCCATATTGTTCTTATTGCCTGAGGAGATTATACAAGGTGCCATACAGGCCTTAATACCTTAAATATTTGAAGGTTTGCATGGCAATCATTTTCTTTCCGAAAAATAGCTTAGCCCAAAAATACACTTGTTTTTTTGTCCGCACTTTGATATAGTTGCTGGTGAGATAGGAAAAGGGGGGTTGGGACTATGGCATACGTTATTACTGACGACTGCACAACATGCGGATCCTGTGTCGACGAATGTGCAGTAGGAGCTATTAGCGAAGGCGACGGCAAATATGTCATCGATGCTGATACCTGCGCAGAATGTGGCGCTTGTGTAGACGCTTGTCCTTCAGGTGCAATTATTGAAGGATAATTAAATACGGCAATAAAGAAAGAGTATCTGAAGGATGCTCTTTCTTTTTATTGACGGCATTTGTCCGGTGGGTATATAATACAAATAATTATAATAATTCTAAAAATAGATCAAATAATATATAAACTTAAAGTTTTCCAACAATTGACGAAAGGAATTGAGAGTCGTGAATGCTGTCGAAATTCTAAAGGGATTAAAGGATAAGGGAATACGCTTTACTCCCCAAAGGCAGGCAATTTTGGAATTTTTATTGGTTACTGATTCCCATCCCACTGCGGAAGAGATCTACAAACAGGTGAAGACGAAATTCCCCGGTGTGAGTCTGGGCACAATTTACAACACGCTGAATATGCTCAAGGAACACGGGTTTCTTCTGGAACTTCCCTGTGGGGATATGTCCAGCCGTTTTGATGGTAATCCGGTAAACCATTATCATGTGATGTGTTCGCGCTGTGGCAGGGTTGTTGATTTTCATAGTTCATTGATTGATATGGATGCAATGGTCACTGCTAAAACAGGCTTTGATGTACATACCCATAACCTGGTATTTTATGGGGTATGTCCAGGTTGTCAAGACAGCAAAGAATAAGGCTCTTAGTTAAATGTTGGGGTGAACTTCTAAACAAGAGAATGCTAAATATGATGCTGATAATAGTTTCAGACTGTTATCAGCATTTTGATGTTCATGGATGGACAAATGCCGCGGACATAATAACTTTCTAATAAATCTTAGTGCAAATAATGCTGCCAAAGCTTGGCAGCCAAGTTTTCTAAATTTTTGCAGGTTTTTTAAGGGCTTTGCTCGAAATAAATATGGAAATGCAAGATTCTGCGAGGTTTTATGTTTAAGAGATTTACCATCATACTCGTTTCGATGTTTATTTTAGCTGCTCTTGCAGTATCCATATGCTGGGGAAACATTCAGGGTGTTGAACTATATAGTGATAATCCGGTCACTAAGCCATACAGGATTGCGCAGGATTTGGGCGGAAAATGGAATAGCTATTCAAGCTTAAGGCAGGCTTTGATCTATGAAAATGAGGCAACGGATAACGGGATTGATGTCTTGGACCTCAATCAGGCCAAGGATTTGATTATACCTTCGAGTCAGGGGTTCGATGTTGCCGCTAAAAAGTTTTCTGTTACCGGCAAATGGAGTTACAAGACGGCTCAGCTGGTTCTAGAAGGGGTAAACGGAAAAGTCAGCGTATTCTTAAATGGCATTGATGATGTGAATTTGATCGGTGAAGTTGAAGGAAACGGCGGCGTATATATCTTAAACTTTCCTGCCTCTAGATTTGATTTTAGCAAGGAAAACACGCTATACCTGAAGACTGAGAAGAACAGCGTTCAGCAGAACAGAATTTTTGGCTGGTTATGGCCGGAACAAGGAAAAATTACTGGTCAGGTACGCCTGGAGGCAGTATCGGAAACGACCATTGATTTATCGAGTATAGCTGTTTCGTATGATTCAGTGAAAAAGCAAGTGAAGGCACGTGTGAAGATCAAGCATCACGATATGCTAGAGCAAGGACCCTGGGTCTTAAACGGAGCTTTAATTGTTAATCAGCAGAAGCTCGCTGAATGTGTGCTTCCGCTAAGTACCAATAGTAGATTTGAGCAAGACGCGGAGCTGGTTTTTCAGATACCGACAGCACATTTCTGGAGTCTGGAAGATCCTTTTCTTTATGAACTTAATTTGAATATTACCAATAGCCGCGGAGGCTATGACAGTCTTCAGATCCCGGTCGGGATCCGTCAGTTGGGCACAACAAACGGAAAATGGACAATAAACGGTACGGCATTGAATGTCCGAGGTCAAATCATTTCCCAGGAACAGGATTACACAATTCGAAATCAGCGTCAGACGGAGACCTTTCTGAAAAACCTTAAGTCCGGCGGCTATCATGTCATCTACTTTATGGGCTTCTTTCCGGATGAGAGCTGGCTGTATGCTGCGGACAAGTTTGGCGTGGGCGTATGGCTGGAGATGCCTGTCGGTATCATGGCATCGTCTAAAATTCCGGATCCGGCTATTTTTGAAGATCTTGCTGCCATTGCGGCAAAGCATCCGTCGGTATTAGCCTGGACAGTTGCCAAAGGCATTGATAATTCGGCAGCTTCCTCAGAATACCTTCAGAAGACAGGGGATATGATTTTCGGCTTTTCACAGTATCAACTTTCACTTCCGAAAGATCCGGTCGATTCAAGCGTAACAGAGAATATTTTGATCCTGCCTGAAGGATTACAAGGCGAATGGGGAAATCTGACTTATTATTCCGATGAGTCAACCGGGGTGGTACAACCATCAGATTCCAAATGGAAAACGGAGAAAGTGGCCGTAATTTTATGGCTGATCTGTCTCGTGTTTTTGAGTGCCCAAAATTTTTTCTCGATTAAATTAAAATACCAGGAGCTGTTTAACGATTTACCCAAAAGGGCCGTGCGCAGAGCTTTTTTTTGGTGTTGTCTGTCACTTGTGGCCCGCATGGGAACGTTCGGAGCGATTATTACTTCTCTGCTTTTTAATTTGTCGGTCGATACCATACCGCCCTGGATTTCTTATGACTTCAGCTGGCTTAAGGAAGTACAGGATCTTCCGTTTTCACTTGTCTGCATTCTTATCTCCTTCTTTTTGATTGTCTTAAGACTACTGCAGGTTGGGGTTGCAGCTTCAGCCTTCCCTCAAAATCCAGGGACGTTAGGGCTGACGTGCTGGATGGAAAGAAAATACGGCTGGATTGTTCTTGTTGGTGTTGCTTTTGTGTTGACGATATACGGCATGCCTTACTATTTTCCGATTGCGACATATATCCTTCTGTCTGTTATATTCCTGCCTGCCAGGATCAGGGGTTCCTGGAAAGCCGGTGGGAAACACTCACGCCTGCTGATCGTTCCAGCTACAGTCTTTTTTGGCATTCTGATCACGTGTTTATGGCATTACCAGGATTTTTCCTATCTGATTCAAATGGTCTTGCCTAACATCGACTTTTCTTTTCAATTATTTTAATATCTATTTCTAAATTCTAATCGTGGATGAATTTGTTTGCTTCTTATAATGAAATATTTTATAATAGCATTGAACTAACTTGTACAGGAGGAAATCAAATGATCACGAAAGATATGGTTATCGGCCAGGTTCTTAGACAATACCCGCAAACTGCAGAAATTTTTGTGGCACTTGGTATGCACTGCCTGGGATGCCCATCCGCAACAAGGGAGAGTGTTGAAGGCGCTGCGATCACGCATGGCAAAAACCCTGATGATCTGGTGGCAGAACTTAACAAAGCTGTCGGACAGTAAGGACTCCAAGTACCCCGATCATTCTCACAATAACAAGGCCCTGCGGTATATTCCGCAGGGCTTTTTTAGTGTATCATAAAGTGTAAGCATTTTTGTAGAAATAAGAGCAGGTGAGGTTGCCGCTAAAGGTTTGGCATCGATTAGGTTTTCCTTATCTGGTATTAACTTCAGGAGTTGGAGTGAAGGAGTGGAAGGATGTACGGTCTTGTTTTGGAAGGCGGAGGTGCAAAAGGCGCCTATCAGATCGGAGCCTGCAAGGCGATGCGGGAATTGGGCATAAGCTACGGGGCAGTGGCCGGTACGTCCATTGGGGCGCTGAATGGGGCGATGATTGTTCAGGACGAACTGGATAAAGCGTATGAGCTGTGGTATGAGATGTCTCCCTCAAAGGTATTTGATATCGAAGAAGTACGGCTGGAAGAACTTAAAAAGTTGGACATATCTCATGACGGACTGCTTTACTACATGAAAAAGGCCAAGGAGATTGCCTCCAGCAAAGGCCTGGATATCACATTCATCAGAAAACTGCTTCAGGAAATCGTGGATGAAGACAAGCTTAGAGAATCCAAAATGTTGTTCGGATTTACGACGGTTTCCCTGTCGGATATGAAACCCATGGAATTTTTTCTCGAGGATATCCCCAAGGGCAAAGTTGTAGAGTATTTACTGGCAAGCTCAAACCTTCCTGCTTTTCAGCAAGAAAAAATCGACGGAAAACACTATCTTGACGGCGGTTTCTATGACAATTTGCCTTTAAACATGCTGGTGGGCAAAGGTTTCAAAGAAATCATTGCTATCAGGACCAATGCGCTGGGACGTCGCAGAAAGCTTGCAGACAGGGAGGTTCATGTTCAATATATTTCTCCCGCCGAGACACTTGGCAGTATCCTGGATTTCAGCAATGAACAGGCCAGATACCATCTTAAACTTGGTTATTACGATGTTATAAGGCAGTTCAGGCATCTGAAAGGCCAAAAATATTATATTGAACCAACAGGGGATGAGGACTTTTTTATCCGTATGATGCTGTCTCTCGGTGAGAAAAAAATTTTGGCGTTGGGAGAAAAGCTGGGCTTTAAAGGCATTCCTTACAGGAGGATGCTTTATGAATATATTATACCGAAGATTGCTGTTTTGCTCGATTTGAAAAAAGAAACAAGTTATGAGGAAATGGTAATTGCTCTTTTGGAATTTATTGCCCTGGAACAGGATATCTATAGGTTTCGAGTCTATTCGTTTCAGGATTTTCTGGAATTGATCAGTATGAATTTACGGGAAGTGAAAACAAAAAGCAGCGGGGAAGCCTTCGCCCTGCCTGCTTTCGTGAAGCAAAGCGGCGTTCTGCCCAAGATGGTGAAAAATTTGATTCTGCGGGAACTGATTCGTGAACTTTTCCAAGAACAGAATTTTGCTGCTGCGATCCTGCCAAATAAAAATTTGCAGGACATTACCTAACCATTATGTTTGGATCTTTTTGTTAGCAGATTAAGGAAAACATGAAAGATAGGGACTAAATTCCTATTTTTTTTGTTTTCTTTTTTTTGTAGCAGGAATTCTTAAAAAAATAGAGAATATGTGGGGTATAGTGGGTTAAAGTGGTAAGTTAGTGGTGCCTGGTGGGGTGAAGATTATGTTCATGGGGGAATTTCTCCATACGATAGACAATAAAGGCCGTCTGATCATACCGGCAAAGTTCAGAGATCTTCTTGGCAATAAGTCGTTTATTACCAAGGGGATGGAGGACTGTCTTTTTCTTTACCCTGAAAATGGATGGCTTGATTTTGTGGAGAAGCTGAAACAGCTTCCGGTATCGCAAACCAGAGCCCGTGAATTTACCCGTTTGTTCTTTTCAAGCGCTGCCGAGTGCGAATTTGATAAACAGGGGAGGATCTTGGTACCTGCAAATTTACGGGAGCGTGCTTTTTTGGAAAAAGATGTCGTTGTTGTCGGTGTCATGGATAGAATCGAGGTCTGGGATTCCTTGAAATGGAGAGAATACAGCACCAACGCAGCCCAAAATTATGAAGATGATGCTGAGTCCCTTGCTGCAATGGGTTTAATGATATAGCAGAATATGCCATCGTACATAGGCTGAACAAAAAGTGGGTACGCTTGCGATAAAGCAAAGAAAGGAATGGCCCTAAGTGGTTTTTGAACACCAAAGCGTCCTGCTGCAAGAAACAATTGAATTGTTGTTTACAGACCCTAATGGGTTATATGTAGACTGTACGCTGGGGGGAGCCGGACACTCAGCACTGTTGCTCCGGCGGTTGAGTGCTTCGGGCAGGCTGGTATGTTTTGATCAGGATGAAACTGCTGTTACCAATGCCCGTATGAAGTTCGCCGATGACCCAAGAGTCACTGTTTTTCAAAAAAACTTTGTGGAACTTGAGGATACGATTCGAGCGAATAGCTTATTGCCGGCAGCGGGGATCATGTACGATTTAGGGGTTTCGTCGCCCCAGTTGGATGAAGCAGAAAGAGGCTTCAGCTATATGCAGGATGCAGCGCTCGACATGCGCATGGACCGCAGAAAACTGCTTACTGCCGAAGAAATCGTCAACAGCTGGAGTGTGGAAGACCTGACCGGAATTATCCGGGATTACGGAGAAGAAAAATGGGCGCTGAGAATTGCGAAGTTTATTGGCGAAGCCCGGACTCACGATAGAATCAGAACAACAGGGCAGCTTGTTGAAATCATAAAGAATGCAGTCCCTGCTGCGGCCCGCAGAGAAGGACCTCATCCTGCCAAGCGCACTTTCCAGGCTTTAAGGATTGCTGTAAATAAAGAACTTGAGGTATTGGAAGAAACATTGGATCAGGCTCTGCGCTGCCTGCAGGATGGCGGAAGAATAGCCGTCATTACCTTTCATTCTTTGGAAGACAGAATTGTCAAAAACAAATTTCAGTCCTGGATGGGCAAATGTACATGTCCTCCCGCTCTTCCGGTTTGCTGCTGCGGGGCAAAACCCCTTGTGAGGCTGGTCAATAAAAAACCGGTTGTTCCATCCAGGGAAGAGGAAAATGATAACCCCAGATCGCGGAGTGCTAAGCTTCGTACTGCTGAGAAACTTAAGGTCTAAATAGGAGGGGAGAAGAATACGATGTTAACAGCACAGAGAAAACTACAATTCAATGAATCCTTTGCCTATCAGGAATATGATCAAGTTCTTGATAAGAGCAAGCCAAAGGCCAAAAAAGCCACCCCGTCCAAAAAGACCTCTCAGATGCTGAAGTATCGGGCCATGGCACTCTTGGTCATATTGGGGATTATTGGGATGTTCGGTCTGATTGGGGCCAAAACAGTACATATCACCGTGGTCAAAGCTGCGGAAATCAAAGCCCTGCAAAAAGAAATTCAGACCCTGAACGTAGAAAATGATCTGTTGCAGGTTGAAGTCGACAAGCTCAGCTCCGTTTCCAGAATTGAAAAGGTTGCCCTGGCAATGGGCATGGAGAAACCGGAAGGAACGATCTATATTGCCAGCAGCCTGATCCAGCCTGAGAGTACAGCAGAGGTTGACGAAACTCAGAAGACTGCGGCGGTGCCGGTTGAAGGCAAAGCCAATTCTATATTTGAAAATGTATTCAGCATATTTTCTAGTTTTTTTGCTTCAACCCAAAGATAGCGTCGCCTGAGTTTAATCTACCTCTGTTCAAAAGGGGTAGATTTTCTATGGTGCAATACATCAAGACGCGTAAAAGAATTCTCTTATTATTTGGGCTATGCAGCCTTTTCCTGCTGATTCTGATTATCCGGCTCGCGTTTGTTCAGCTGCGGGACGGCCCTTTCTTAAAAGGCCTGGCGGATGCTGAGCATTACCGCGGTGTTCCGGTCGCAGCTAAAAGAGGCAATATTGAAGACTGCAACGGCAATATCTTGGCGATGAGTGTCAGTGCCCAAACGGTCTATGCGATTCCGGCCGAAGTCAGAAAATCCAAGCGGCAGGATGAAATAGCGGCCAGACTTGCTGCTATTCTGGACATGGACCAGGGACAGGTCCTGCAAAAAATTACGAAACGGACTTCCGTCGAGTATGTCAAAAAGAAAGTATCTGCAGAAGCTGCAGCAGAGATCACCGGGAAAAATTTCCCGGGTATCGGTATTATCGAAGACAGTACACGGTTTTATCCGAATGGCTCACTGGCGGCGCATATTTTAGGTTTTACCGGAATTGATAGTCAGGGGCTGGAAGGGATTGAATACTCCAGGGATGAAGAACTTACAGGAACATCCGGCAGCATCCTTACCGAATACGGGGCAAATGGCATAAAAATTCCCGGAGGCCAGCATGAATTTATCCAGCCGGTTCAGGGAAATACAGTCAAACTTACCATTGACAAAAACATTCAGGCCTTTGCCGAAAGAGAGCTGGCTAAACTGATGGCTGGCCAGGGTGTCAACATGGAAGGCAAAGTCCCAAAGAATGCCTCGATTCTTGTTATGGAGCCTTCAACAGGACGGATGCTGGCGATCGCTTCTGCACCCACTTATGATCCGAATAACTACCAAGCGTCCAATGCGTCAACCCGACGGAATATTGCAATTCAAAATGGCTATGAACCAGGGTCAACCTTTAAGATCATTACACTCGCAGCAGCGATTGAAGAGGGTGACTATAACCCGAAAGAAAGCTTTACAGATCCTGGTTATGCGACAATTTTAAATAAAAAAATCCGCTGTTGGAAAGCTGGCGGGCATAGAACTCAAACCATGGTGGAAGTTGTCGAGAACTCCTGCAACCCGGGATTTATTATGCTGGGGCAGCGCCTCGGGATGGATAAGTTTTATCAATATCTGACGGCGTTCGGTTTCGGGCAGAAGACAGGGATTGAAATGTCCGGAGAGGCGAAAGGTATCCTGGCCAAAAAGAAGAAAGCAACGGCCTTGGATCTGGCTACGATGTCCATTGGCCAAACCAATAATGTTACCCCTATTCAGCTCCTGACAGCAGTTTCGGCGGTCGCCAACGGAGGTACGCTGCTTGAGCCCCAGTTGGTTCAGGAAATTACAGTGCCGACAGGTGAGGTACTTGTCCCATTTGCGAAGAAGATGGTGCGGCGGGTCATCAGTGAGGATACGGCTAAGCTCGAGCGCGAAATCCTGGAGTCTGTCGTCACCAATGGCACGGGCAGAAGGACCTTTCTTCCCGGCTACCGAGTAGCCGGAAAAACCGGCACAGCCCAGAAAGTTGGCAGCGGCGGCTATATTCAGGGGGAATATGTTGCTTCTTTTATCGGGTTTGCGCCGGCAGATAATCCACGTCTGGCAATTCTGGTCATCATTGATGGTGTCCCGTTCTACGGCGGGGTCGTGGCAGCCCCGGTATTTTCGAGCGTTATGCTCGATTCCCTGAAGTATCTTGGCGTCCAGCCTGATCCGGATGCTCCGCTCACTCCGGGAGAACCGCTTTATGGTGTGGAATTTCCCGCTGTCAAAGAAGCCGCCACAGTACCTTCCGTTTTGGGGTATTCTCCAGCTGAGGCTCAAACCGCCCTTAAAAAACAGGGATTTAACGTGAAAATTGAAGGAAGCGGCGTAGTTGTAATTGACCAGATCCCGCATGGTGACGCAGAGGTGGAAAAGGGTTCGACAGTACTGCTTTATCTCGGAACGGAAACAGGTAAAGAAACCTTAGCTCCCTGGCTGGAAGTGAGTGACCCGGATGTGGAAGCGATTGAAAACCTGGGAGAGCGGATCCCGATCAGCCTGAATCCGGACCTGGCCGAATAAAGACGATAGGTCACAACCGGATGGAGTTAGAAAAAAAAGCATGATTGTGGTAAGATAGCTGAGAAGAGGTGTAGCTCGTGTCTAGTTCTGAAAAAACACTGGCGGAAATCATTGACACTATGAAACAGGTTGAAGTGCTTGGAGATACGCAGACGGTAATTAATGGGATCACCCATGACTCAAGGATGGTATCTCCGGGCAATCTATATGTATGCATTAGAGGTTATCAGGCGGACGGTCATGCATTTGCCGAGGCTGCGGTCCGGGCCGGCGCTACAGCGTTAGCCGTGGAGGAGTTCCTGCCGCTAGCCGTACCCCAGCTTAAATTTGCGGATACCCGGAAGGCCATGGGTTTTTTAGCTGGTGAGGTCTTCGGGAAACCATCCGACCGACTTGAACTTGTCGGTGTAACCGGGACGAACGGCAAAACCACAGTGACGCATCTGATTGAGCGGATTGTGCAGCAAAGTGGCAAGAAAACCGGTCTGATCGGCACGCTCGGCAGCAGAATCGGAAGTAACGCATATCCCGGCCAGCATACTACACCGGAATCCACGGAAATTCAACATTTACTGGCTGAAATGGTCACGGAAAATGTAGACATTGCAGTGATGGAAGTATCTTCGCATGCGCTCGATTTGGGAAGAGTCAACGGCTGTGTATTCAATGCCGGGATTTTTACCAATCTGACCCAGGATCATTTGGATTACCATAAGGATATGCAGGAATACCTCAAAGCGAAGGCGCTGCTTTTCTCCGGCTTGAACGGCGGAAAAGCCGGCCAGCTGGCTGTGCTCAATGCTGACGACGGCTCCTGCGCTTTTCTGAAAGAACAGGCAGGTTGCAGGGTAGTCACGTATGGTGTTGATCACGAGGCGGACTACCGAGCTATGAATATCAGGCTTTCAGACAGAGGTGTTGAATTTGACGTGCTTTTTCACGGGAAAAGCGCCGAACTTTTTTACAGTACCCCTGGTAAATTCAGTGTTTACAATGTCCTAGCCGCAATTGCCTGGGCACTGGAAAGCGGATATCCGACTGAGATTGTGGTGCAAGCGCTTCACAGTATCAAAGGGGTTCCGGGCAGATTTGAGAGCATTCGCAAAGGCCAACCTTTTCTGGTCATTGTCGATTATGCCCATACACCAGACGGCCTGGAAAATGTTTTGCGTACGGCCAGAGAAATCACTGGTGGAAAACTGATCACAGTATTCGGCTGCGGCGGTGACAGGGACCGAAAAAAAAGGCCGCTCATGGGAGAAGCCGCCAGCCGTTTTAGTGACTATATTGTCGTAACCTCAGATAATCCCCGGACTGAAGATCCTGATGAAATTATTAAAGATATTATTCCGGGGCTTAAATCAGCCAATTACAAGGTGATAAAAGACCGCCGCAGTGCGATCGCCGAAGCCTGTATGGCAGCCGGTTCCGGGGACACGGTACTTATCGCCGGCAAAGGGCATGAAGACTATCAGATTCTCGGTACGGAAAAAATACATTTTGATGACCGGGAAGAAGCAGATAAAGTTCTTAGGAGATTGGGTTATGTGGAATAGCGGTATGATTGCCGAAATTCTCGGCGGCAGACTTTACGGTTCGGAGTCGGCTTATTTTAAGGGATGCGTCATTGACAGCAGGGCAGCTTCCGAAGGAGTGCTGTTCACTGCGATCAGGGGAGAAAAAACCGACGGGCATCTATTCATCCACAAAGCCTTTGAAGCTGGAGCCTCGATTGTGCTGGCGGAAACCCACAGCCTGAAAGAATTTGGAATTCCGGTTATTCCCGCAGGCAAAGCAATCATTGCTGTGGAGGATTCTCTACGGGCTTTGCAGGATTTAGCCAGGGCGTGGAGAAAAACGCTCGATCCTGTGGTCATTGGGATTACCGGTAGCTGCGGCAAAACTACGACCAAGGATATGACGGCTGCCGTACTTGCTAAAAGCTTTAAGGTTCATAAAAATCTGGAAAACCATAATAACGAGATCGGGCTGCCGCTGACCATCCTGAATGCACCGGCAGGAACCGAGATCATGGTTCTGGAGATGGGAATGCGCGGACTCGGGCAGATTAGGGCCCTTTGCGATATTTGCAGCCCTTCGGTTGCTGTGATCACGAATATAGGGACAACACATTTGGAGTTGTTAGGATCACAGGAGAATATTGCGAAGGCCAAATGGGAACTGGTTGACGCTCTGTCGGAAGGAGGCATAGCCGTGCTAAATGCGGAGGATGCGTTCAGTGTCAGCAAGGCAGCCACTGCTGATGTGAAAAAAGTCTTCTACGGGATTTCCGGTAAATATGCGTCTCCAGATGTTTATGCTGTCAATATCCACAGCTCCGGGACGCTAACGACGTGTTTTGAAGTTGTATCCGGCGAGGACAGAGCTGAGGTTCGCCTCCCGCTGCCAGGAGAGCATAATGTGCTCGATGCACTGGCGGCTTTGAGTGTTGGGCTGGCTAAAGGGGTATCCCTGGCTGAAGGAGCCAAAGCACTCGAAGAACTGGAACTGTCCAAAATGAGGCTCGAGATTCAGCAGGGCGTTTTCGGGAGTACGATCATTAATGACGTGTATAATGCGAATCCTACCTCCATGAAAGCTTCACTGCACGTGCTGGCTGAAAGCGGAGGGGCAAAAACGATCGCAGTGCTTGGTGAAATGTATGAACTGGGGGATTCTGCCGTCCCCGGTCACAGGGATGTAGGTAAGACTGCTGCGAAGCTGGGAATCAACACGCTGATCACGGTCGGCAAAATGGCTGAAGATATTGCGCAAGGAGCCTCGGAGGCAGGTTTTCCCGCCTCCAGCATTCATGTTTGCAGCGAATGCGCTGAGGCCGCTTCGCTTGCGAAGTCACTTATTAAGGAGATGGGCAGTGACGTCTGGGTATTGGTTAAGGGATCTCGCGGCATGAGGATGGAACGCGTAAGCGGCGCTTTGAAGCGTGAAGAGTGAATTCTTCTCGGGTCTGTCTGCAGGCCACAATACCGCTTTTCGGCGAATTGCGCCATCCATGGCGCAAATGCCGCGCTCCGCAATCCATGCTCCGCTTTTCGCGGAACAGTGGCCTGCAGACTAATTATAAGATATGAAAGCATTTCTTTCAGGTGTTTCATACCACCGCTTACACGCTAAGGCAAATAGGTATCAAGTATAGCACTTCTTTGAAAGCAAAGAACTACAAAGCATCTTGAACTGGTCCCAAATACGTCTATTATCTCCGGTGATCAGTCTGCGAGCCACAGTTCCGCGTCAAGCGGAGCACGGATTGCGGAGCGCGGCATTTGCGCCATGGATGGCGCAATTCGCCGAAGAGCGGTATTGTGGCTCGCAGACCTACCCGATAGAGTAATTTTCTCTAAGTTTTGTGTGTATACAACTTCAAATTAAGTGATTAAGGCTAAGAAAGGAACATTCGGGAAGTGACGGAAAAAATCTATTTGGCGGCAGGAATTGCCCTGCTGGTAAGTCTTCTGGCGGGACCTTTTTTGATTCCGGTTCTGCGTACGTTAAAATTTGGTCAAAGTATCAGAGCGGATGGCCCCAAACGGCATCTTGCCAAGGCCGGGACACCGACGATTGGCGGACTTATATTTCTTATTGGAATAACAGCCGGAGTGCTAATGATTGCGGAAAAGCCTTATTCACCCGGAATAATAACCATGCTCCTTGTGACCTTGGGCTTTGGCTTGCTTGGTTTTTTGGATGATTTTTTAAAAGTAATCAGGAAGCAGAATCTTGGCTTACGGGCCTGGCAAAAACTGACCGGGCAAATCCTGCTTGCGGTGATATTAGTCGGAGTCTCCACCCTGTACCTTGGTAGAGGTACAACGGTAGAACTTCCGTTTACGGCTTTGGAAATAGATTTAGGGATTTTCTATTATCCGCTGGTCATACTTATTGTGGTGTATATGTCCAATGCGGTTAACCTGACAGACGGATTGGACGGACTGGCCGCAGGCTGTACAGTCATTTCAGCTGTTGGTTATGTCGGCATCGCTTATCTGGCGGCGCGGACAGGATTTATTGACGGCATTGATGTTTCTTCCAGCGACCTCGCAGTTTTTGCAGCGGCCATTGCGGGAGGCTGTCTGGGGTTCTTAAGGTTCAACATTCATCCAGCCAGGATCTTTATGGGTGACTGTGGATCACTTGCTCTAGGTGGAGCGCTGGCTACGATCTCGGTCCTCAGCAAGAGTGAACTTGTTTTGCTGATTCTCGGCGGGGTCTTTGTCCTGGAAGGTCTGTCCGTTGTTCTTCAGGTTGTTTCTTTTCAGACCCGGGGGAAGAGGATATTTCGGATGAGTCCGGTGCACCATCACTTTGAATTAGGCGGATGGAGTGAAAAAAAGGTTGTACGTGTTTTTTGGCTGGCTGCGGCCATCTTCACATTGATTGGAGTTAGCGCCTTTTGGTTAATGATCAATTAAGGTTGGAGGGATCGTATTGTGGAATTAGCCCAAAAAAGAGTACTGATCGTAGGCGGTGGCAGGAGTGGCCTGGCTGCGGCCCGAAAGCTTCAGGGCAAAGCGGCGGAGGTCTTTCTTACTGATATGCAGCCTTTGAACAGGCTTACAGGCATAGATGAATTGAAACTGGACGCTTCTCACCTTATTTTGGAAAGGGAACCGGATCTGAAAGAGATCAGGCCTGATTTATTGGTTTTATCGCCGGGTGTTTCTCCGTCCCTGCCGTTTATCCGGCAGGCTTCAGCGGCGGGTATTCCACTTTGGAGCGAGGTAGAGCTTGCTTTGAGGGATTCAAGGGCAGTGATTGCCGGCATAACCGGAAGTAACGGCAAAACGACGACCACGACGCTTGTCGGAGAACTGGCTAAGGAAACCAAACGTGAGACGGTCGTTGCCGGGAATATTGGGCTTGCTTTATGCGGCCAGGTTGAACATCTTGATCAGAATGGAATTGTCGTTGCAGAGCTTTCGAGCTTTCAGCTGGAACTGATTAATAAGACCAGGGTGAACATTGCGATCTTTTTGAATCTGACCCCTGACCATTTGGACCGGCACGGTTCACTGGAGAGGTATGCTGCAGCTAAAGCCAGGATTCTTGAAAACCAGACGGAACAGGATTTGGCCATTCTAAACTGGGATGATCCGACTGTTAAAGAATTAGCCGCTATAGCCAAGGCCCGGGTGATATTCTTCAGCTTGAAGGAAAATTTGCCAGACGGAATCTGCTTAAATGGAGAGGATATTGTCCTGAAAAAAGATCATAGCGTTGCCGCGACGATCATCGGACGCAAGGAACTGCTGTTGAAGGGTGGCCATAATCTTGAGAACGTGATGGCTGCAGTGGCAGCTGCGCTCGAGTTCGGACTTGATATCTCCAAAATTGCTGACGTACTGCGTCACTTTCGGCCGGTGAAACACCGCCAGGAAATCGTTGGCAGATTTGAAGATATTCTGTATATTAATGATTCCAAGGGAACCAATCCGGATTCATCGATTAAAGCCCTTCAGTCCTATGAGGAACCGATTGTGCTGATTGCTGGAGGTAAAAACAAAGGTCTTGATATGACGGAATTCTTGCAGGAAGCCCGTAAAAGGGTAAAAAGTCTGATTTTAGTGGGGATGGCTGCTCCGGAGCTCGAGGAGATTGCTGTCTGCTTAAGGTTCTCGAACATTATCCGGGCGCTTGATTTTGAGGATGCAGTCAATATTGCTATTGCTGAGGCAATGCCGGGCGACGTCGTCTTACTGTCGCCAGCTTGTACAAGTTGGGATATGTTTAAAAGTTATGAAGAAAGAGGGGAATTGTTTAAGGATTTGGTGCGTAAGCATTATAGCGAACCCGAATGATACTAAGATTCACTGGAAAATGTCGGTGTAAACATAGTACCATTCCGGAACCCGAATGATTTTGGAGGGGGGAGCTATGTGATCCGAAAATTCCTAAAGGTCGACCCGGTTCTACTAGGTGTGATTCTTATATTGCTGCTGATCGGGATCATCATGACCTATAGTTCCAGTGCTGTGAAAGGCTACCTGTACTATGAGGATCCTTATCACTATTTTAAAGCGGACCTGCTGTGGGTAGCTCTGGGGCTTGCGGCCATGGGTGTCACCGTCATGATTGATATCGCGTTTTTGCATAAATGGGCGAAACCTATTTTATACGCAGCTTTGTTTCTGCTGATCCTGGTTAAGATCCCGGGAATCGGCAGGACAGTGAATGGTGCAACCCGCTGGATTGGACTTGGTCCGATGTCCATCCAGCCTTCCGAAGTGGCGAAACTGGCCATGGTACTGACTATGGCGAGGTTCCTTGCCGTAAATCCTTATCGGATCAAGTCATTCCGTAAGGGCATCATCCCTTCTCTGGCCTTGCTGGGTGTGGTCTGTGCCCTGATTATGCTGCAGCCTGATCTCGGTACAACGTTGGTAATTGCTGCAACGGTTTTCTTTATGCTTCTGGCCGCAGGGGCCAGAATGTGGCACATGGCAGGTCTTGGTCTGGCCGGGCTGGCGATGGTGGTTGCCGCGATCGCAGCTGCTCCGTACAGAATGCGTAGGATCTTTGCTTTCCTTGATCCGTGGGCTGATCCTTCAGGTAAGGGTTATCAGACGATCCAGTCGCTCCTGGCACTTGGGCCTGGCGGATTATTCGGACTGGGACTCGGTCAAAGCAGACAAAAATTTCTTTATCTGCCTGAGAACCATACAGATTTTATTTTTGCCATGGTTGGAGAAGAGCTTGGTTTTGTCGGTGCCTCACTCGTTGTTCTGCTCTTTTTCCTTTTCATCTGGCGCGGCTTCCGGACAGCGATGCTGGCACCGGAACCATTTCTTGGCTTGATGGCTGTGGGTTTGACATCCCTGATCGGGATTCAGGCCATGATCAATATGGGTGTGGTATCGGGCGTTTTGCCGGTAACGGGAATCACCTTGCCATTCCTAAGCTATGGGGGTACATCACTTTTATTTACAATGATCGGGGCCGGGCTGCTCTTGAATATTTCTGCGGCTGCGGGCAGATCTGAGGAGGTCTTTTAATTGCGGGTTATTGTAACCGGAGGCGGTACAGGCGGGCATATTTATCCTGCAATGGCAATTGCCAAAGCGCTGCAGGAGCGGCTGAATGATATCCGCATCCTGTACGTTGGAACAAGAAGCGGTATGGAAGCGAAGTTGGCTCCGGAAAACGGTCTCGAATTCCTTGGAATATCCGGTCAAGGGATGCCGCGGCAGTTAAGTACCGAAATATTGAAAGCAGCCGGCACGAACGTTCGGGCCTTATGGGAAACGAAAAAGATCTTGAAAGAATTTAGTCCGGATCTGGTTGTAGGGACCGGCGGCTATGTATCTGGCCCGGTCGTCCTGACAGCTGCCTTTTTTGGTATCCCGACCGTTTTACATGAACAGAACGCTTTTCCGGGCAAGACCAATAAAATATTGGCCAGAATGGCCAAACGTATTTTACTGACTTTTCCGGAAAGTGAAAAATATTTGGGGGTAAAAGACAAGCTTCAGGTTGTAGGCCTGCCGGTCAGAGAAGAAATTGGCAAGATTGACCGCAGAGCCGGAGCCAAGGCCTTTGGTCTTGATCCCAGCAAGAAAACAATTTTGGTCACCGGCGGCAGCAGAGGTGCACTGAGCATCAACCAGGCGCTGACCGGGCTCCTGCCAAAACTGGCCGAATACCCGGATATCCAGTTGATCTGGGCAACCGGGACAGCGACGCATGATACGATTTTGCAGGAGCTTGAAACGCGTAATATTGACTGGCAAAGAGAACAATGGAGAATCTTAGCCTACGCTGAGCATATGCCCGAAGCTCTTGCCTGCTCCGATCTGTGCATCTGCCGGGCTGGGGCATCCACGCTGGCAGAAATCTCGGCTGCAGGGAAGGCCGGTATCCTGATCCCGTATCCGTATGCGGCTGAAAATCACCAGGAATATAACGCCAGGGCTTTTGAAAATAAGGGAGCAGCCTGTGTTATTTTAGATAAGGAACTGAATGCGGAGATTCTGTGGGATAATGTTCAAAAAGTGTTGCTGAATTCGTTTAAACTAGAAGAAATGGCCGCGCGGGCCAAAGAGGCATTTGCGCCTGGAGCTTTAGACCGCATTATCAATCTCTGCCTGCAGACTGCTTGGAGATAAACTTCTTTAACACTGCAAGCCGTATCAGCATATGATATGCTGTAAGGAAAAGGGAAAGGAATATCATGTACTTACCGAACATAAAGGGTAGAATTGAAAAAGATTATTCTTTAAAAAAGCTGAATACCTGGAAAGTCGGCGGTATGACCAAACTTGCTGTCTGGCCTAGGGACATTGAGGAACTGGTCTCTGTGATTGAATCGTGCAGAAAGAACAACACACCATTTCTGCTTCTGGGCCGGGGTTCAAATGTATTGCTGCCGGATCACGGATTCAAGGGTGTGGTGATTGTTGTTACAGCCATGGACAGCATTCGTTGGCATGGTGAAGAAGTCACGGCCGAAGCAGGTTATTCGCTGATGCGTCTGGCCCGGGAGGCAGGAGATAGCGGCCTTAGCGGGCTCGAGTTTGCCTGTGGTATACCAGGGACACTCGGTGCAGCAGCAGTCATTAATGCCGGTGCTTATGGTGGAAGAATGGGTGATTTGGTTAAGAAAGTCAAAGTGCTGACGCCTGAGGGGAACATTGAAGTCTTGCCGAAGGACCAGATTACTTTTGGATATCGCAGCAGTTCCCTTTTAGAAAAGAAATGCATTGTCCTAGAATGTACGCTGTCCCTCCATCCGGGGGATCAGTCCGTGATTCAAGCTCAGATGCAGGGTCTTATGGCCAAAAGGAAAGAACATCAGCCACTAGATTATCCCAACGCAGGAAGTGTATTTCGCAATCCTGCCGGAGACTCCGCGGGAAGGCTAATCGAACAGGCAGGGTGGAAAGGACGTCGCCTTGGGGATGCTCAGGTATCTGAGAGACATGCCAATTTCATTGTGAATAGAGGGAACGCCTCATCCACTGACATTTTAACACTTATCCAACTAATTCAAAAAGATGTATCCGAAAAATTTGATATACAACTCGAAACAGAAATACGCGTCATTTAATTGGCAAAAGGAGGAGGAGACATGACGATGGATCGTTATGTCATTACGGGAAAACAAAGACTTGAGGGAAGTATTCGGACCAGCGGAGCAAAAAATGCATCACTGCCGCTCATGGCAGCCGCCATTCTGGCCGATGGGAAAACAGAGCTGCAGGGAATTCCTCATCTCACAGATATTCTTTGTATGGGTGAAGTTCTGAAAAGCCTTGGCTGTAAAACACAATTCGGCTCAAATGAACTGACCATTGATTCCTCTTCACTGAATGATTGCATTGTCGATGATGCGCTAATGCGAAAAATGCGGGCATCCAACTTGATTTTAGGCCCGATGCTCGTACGAAACGGAAGGGTTAAAATATCCAGACCAGGCGGCTGTGCGATTGGGACACGTCCAATGGATCAACATATTAAAGGACTGCAGGAACTCGGCGTACGTGTTGAAGAGAGACATGGATACATAGAGGCCACAGCGGGGAAACTCAGGGGCGGAGATATCTATCTGGATATACCGAGTGTCGGGGCTACGGAAAATATCATGATGGCTGCGGTTTTGACCGAAGGAACAACCATCATCCGCAATGCGGCCAGAGAACCGGAAATCGTTGACCTGCAGAATCTGCTGAATAAAATGGGCGCCAGGATCAGAGGGGCCGGGACTCACGTCCTGCGCATCGACGGCGTCGCGAAACTTAAGAGTACAGAACATACTGTCATCCCTGACAGGATAGAAGCCGGGACGCATATGGTCGCCGCCGTTATGACAGGCGGAGACATCCTAGTGGAAAACGTGATTCCCGAACATATCGGCCCCGTTATTGCCAAACTGCGCCAGGGAGGGGCTGAAGTAACTCCTTATGGAGACAGCGTCAGGGTACGTCAAAATGGACAGTTTAAAGCGCTCGAAATAAAAACGCTGGTCTACCCGGGATTCCCGACCGATATGCAGCCGCAATTCCTGGCAATGCTAACGATTGCTGACGGAACGAGCATTGTCTCCGAGACGATTTTTGAAAACCGCTTCCAGCATGTCGCTGAGTTGAGACGGATGGGAGCCAGGATTACCGTTGAGGGAAGAACGGCAATTATTACCGGTAGGCCAAACCTCGAAGGTGCGTTTGTGGAAGCAACTGATTTGCGTGCCGGAGCAGCTCTCTTTCTCTCAGCTTTAGCTGCCGAAGAGGGCACGGTCTTGGAGAGAATCGATCACATTGACCGGGGTTATGAAGATCTCGAGGGAAAATACAGGGCTTTGGGAGCAAAAATACAGCGGGTCGTCAAACAATAATGTTGCACCTTGCCGGGCGGATAATGTAAAATAGATAAAACGAGAGCGGGAGAGGAAGATTTTGGCTCACACCAGATCAAATACATTTTGGATCTATGCGGCGGCTTTGATCTGTCTCATTGCTGTAGGACTTTATATGTTTTCCAAATCGGATTTTTTTAACGTGGAGGAAGTCAGGGCAGAAGGATTAAGCAATGTCACTGAGAATGAAGTATTGCAGCTTTTGGGAACCGTAAAAGGTGAGAATATTTTTCTAACCGATACAGAAGCCTTGGCGATGAAGGTCAAGCTTCATCCGCTGATTGATCAGGCGCAGGTAGAAAAGGAACTTCCGGCAACGCTGGTGATCAAAGTACAGGAACGTGTACCGGCCGCAATGATCTTAAACAGCGACGGGGTTGTCGTCGTGGATCTGCAGGGCGTCATTCTGAAATTTTATGATTCCTGGCCCGCGGAAGACAATCCAGTGCTGACCGGAGTCGAAGTCCCTGAAACAATCGGCCCTGGACAAAAGATTGACAATGTGAACCTAAACAAGGCCCTTCTGTTGCTGGGACAAGCCCCTGCGGAACTACTGCCGCTGATTGGAGAGGTTCACAGCACAACGGACGGGCAAATAAGTCTTTATCTGACCTCCGGTATTGAAGTGAAAATAGGATTTGACACCGAGTTTACCGAAAAGCTGAAGCTGCTTCAGGAATTGTTAAACAGTGAAGAATACAAAACCGTAGAAAAAGCAATTCAATATATTGATTTAACGGCAGGGAAACCTGTTTTAGGAAGATAGCGGGGGATAGATTATGTGGCTACTACCGGTTTTCGGATTAATTCTTGGACTATTAATTGGATTCATAAGTCCGTTTAGTATTCCGGTGGACTATACCAAATATTTTTCAGTAGCGATTTTAGGCGCGTTGGACTCAGTCATGGGTGGTATAAGATCCTATCAGGAAGATCATTTTGACAGTACGATCTTCCTCAGCGGTTTTATCGTCAATATCATTATGGCCAGCCTGCTGGCATTTATCGGGGATAGAATAGGCGTCGACCTGTATCTTGCTGCCGTGGTGGCCTTTGGCACCAGATTATTCCAAAACATCAGTATTATTCGCCGGCATATCATTAATAGATATCATAAAACCTGATTGGAACGAAAAAAATTTAAATATTATGACGGAAAAAGAGGAGTAATAGTTTCTCATCTCGAACTCATATAGTTGGGTTGACGATTAACCGTTTACATCGGAAAAACATAACCAATAGATGAGGACTAGAATAAGGAGAGGCAGGGGAAAAGATGCTCGAATTCATTAGTGATGAGATGCAGTTTGCACGGATCAAGGTAATTGGGGTCGGCGGCGGCGGAAACAATGCCGTAAACAGAATGATTTCCGTTGGTCTTAAAGGAGTAGAGTTCATCGGGCTGAATACAGATGCTCAGGCGCTTCAAATGTCCAGAGCAGCTGAAAAAATACAAATCGGCATTAAACTCACCAAAGGACTCGGTGCAGGAGCTAATCCGGAGATCGGTCACAGTGCGGCCGAAGAGAGTCGTGACGAGATTGCCAAAGCGCTGCTCGGTGCCGATATGGTTTTTGTTGCCGCCGGTATGGGTGGTGGAACAGGAACGGGAGCCGCTCCCGTTGTTGCCGAGATCGCCAGGGAAATTGGAGCCTTGACAGTCGGCGTTGTTACAAGGCCTTTCTCGTTCGAGGGACGCAAAAGAGCCATGCAGGCTGAAAGAGGGATCCTTGAACTGAAGGAAAAGGTTGATACGCTGATTACCATTCCAAATGACAGACTCTTGCAGGTTGTCGATAAACATACGACGGTCCAGGAAGCTTTCAGCATTGCTGATGACATCCTACTGCAGGGTGTTCAGGGCATATCCAACTTGATCACCATTCCGGGACTCATCAACCTCGACTTTGCTGATGTGAAGACCATCATGTCTGATACTGGTTCTGCCCTGATGGGAATTGGACAGGCTTCCGGAGAAAACAGAGCGGTTGATGCTGCCCGCAAAGCGATTTCGAGCCCGCTGCTCGAGACTTCGATTGAAGGGGCGAAGGGTGTCCTGCTGAATATCACCGGTGGTCCGAACCTGACCCTGCTTGAAGTCAACGAAGCTTCCGAAATCGTCGGCGAAGCAGCCGATCAGGAGGCTAACATTATCTTCGGTGCAGTCATCGATGAAAACCTAAAAGATGATGTCCGGGTAACGGTCATTGCCACAGGCTTTGACCAGCGGTCCAACTTTGTCAAAAAACTAAAGAACCCGCAGGAAGCTGTGAAAATGGATGACTACAATCCTTTCAAGGATCATGTGGATATCCCGAATTTCCTGAAGTATAAAAGATAAGCACTAACTTTTAATCATAAAAGTTGGTTCTATTCAACGCTGAAGGCGTCTCATTTGGGCGTCTTTAGCTTTGTCTTTAACTCTTTCATGGGCTGTCGCAGCCTCACTAACATTTTGAAACCTCTGGGCTTACTCCAAGTCTGCAATATTTGAAGGAATCAGCATAAAGATCATATGAGGGGACGCATCGAAACTAAAGCTTTCGTTACGTTCCCTTTCTCATGAACAGTGCTGATTAGGCCATACACCTATCTTTTAATAAAAGCCAAGCCCTCACCACCCGAAGCCCATCTGCATATGCTGTAATTAGACTCATAATGAAAGGGCGGGCGGCATGGATAACTCGACCGGCGAACGCACGCCGCTTGTCATAGCGGCTGAAATAAATATGATAACCTGCCAGACCAAAAAAATCCTGCTTACCAGCGCCATTGAAATCGGCCGTCGTTTGCTGGAAGCCAAGGATCTGGTCAAACACGGGGAATGGGGTAAGTGGCTGGCAAAGTCTGTGAGCTATTCCCAGAAAACTGCCGAAAGACTGATCAAACTCTACGAAGAATACGGGCCTAAATTTTCTGACGGATCCGACAGGTCAAAATCGACACCAGTGTCGATTTTGACTTACACCCAGGCCCTCCTCCTGCTGGGCTTACCGGAAGAGGAGCGGGAGGAATTTATCGCGCACAATAACGTCGGCAGTATGACGAAACAGGAGCTGCAGCAGGCTCTGAAGGACAGAGATCAGGCCAATCAGGCGAAGGAACAGGCGCTTCAGGAAAAGGACCAGGCTCTTCAGGAGAATCAAGCACTTAAAAAAGGGCTGGAGACGATCGACAGCACCATCTCCGAATTAAAGAATGAGCAGGCTAAGGCTGCATCAAGGCCAACAAATCCGAAAAATGTCAATGCAGAAGCGCAATCTGCCAACAATGCCTCCTCTGCCGGTAACGCCCCCCCTGCAACAACAGCCCCTTTTACCCACAACCTTAAAACCGAACATGACCCGGACGCTCACATCAAGTATGTAGAAAAATGCGACACTTGCTGCAAAACAATCGCCGATACCTTCTTCGATCTGACGACAGCGCTCACCAATCTGGCGCATATCGATCCGAACCTGAAAGAAGAAAAAAGAAAAGAGGCCAATCGGCTGATTGAATACATGGCAGAGACGATTAAAGAGTGGCCGCCCCCCAAGAAACCGCTTAGAGTTCGTTCCTGATTTTTTTAGAACCTTTGGACAAGCTAAGTATAGTATGTATGAGCGAATTAACAAAGGATATAAAGGTCATCGAAACAATGGACAATGACCTTTATGATCCTCCACAAGCGTAAGCAGGCAGTACCGGCATAAAAGATTAAGAGAGGGGGCGGGCTGACGGCAATCAGGATTTGCCGGCGGCCTCGCCCCCTCTCATCTTTTGCCTGATCACGGTTCATATTATTATATGAACCGTAGCTAAGTTTGAACTATAAAAATTCAAAAAAATAGTACATGTCATTGATTACCTTGTGCTTCATAACCCATTATATTTCCTTCAGAATTCAGGAGGAAGTATTGGGGGTTAAAATACCTTGAGCCAAGCCATTAAACATTAGTTCGTTATATAAGGTAACCAGTTCATCTATGGGTATTTTCATACCATTTTTTATCCAATATATGACAATACCGACATTTGCCGATAGACCATATTCTAAAATTAATTCGTAATGGTCTTTATTTATGTTTTTTTCCTTATCGCGTAATAATAAGTTATCAAGGAGCAAAAGCTTCACATTATCTTTGATTTTATTAATAAACGAGATGTCACCGGTTGGGCCGAGAAGGGCTTCAAAATACAAGTGATGCTTTTGGATATAGGCAAGTATACTGCTGAAGGCATTTCTTGCTAGATGAGGGTCTCTTATTATAATGATATCTTTACTAAACTCAAGAAAAATTTCTTTCATACCATTCAGCAACTCGTTTTCAATTTGCTCACGTAAATCATAAATATCCTGGAAATGAAGATAGAATGTTCCCCTATTTAACCCGACTCGATTGCAAAGCTCTTTAATACTCATTTTATCAATCATTTTATCATGATTTAACGCAATGAAAGCATCCATGAAAATGCGTTTTGTCTGAATGGACTTTTTTGGTCCAGCGATTCTCGTCATAAAAATCACTCCTATGTAACAATTAGGGAGATACGTGGAAATATAAACATTTCCAAATGATCTGTTGATTGATCACGGTAACCTTCTATGGTATTTTTATGATAAATCAACACTGTGTTGATTTCAATAGCGGTGTGGGTGAATTACATAGCCCAAGACTACAGCCTATAAAAGAAAATAGGGAAAGGGTTGAGATGATGGAAATTATTGTTGGTATTTTAAAACAAAAAATATTGTGGATTGGATTAGCAGTGATGATTCTATTTGCATCTGTGCTAACAATTGCACTTTTAGGATCAACGATTAATGCTGAATTGAAAGGTGCGCCTATGGCTTTAGTTTTGCAGGATGAGGGAGTAGCCTTGCAGTCCGGAGTAGAATTAAATTTTGGGCAAAAAATAGTAGAATCGGTAATGACATCAATCGGCGGCCAGGACAACTCAGCCTTTAAGTGGACGATTCTCACTGACAAAAGTGAGGCGATGGATGCAATGAATGATCAGAAATATTATGGTGCTCTGATTATTCCAAAGGACTTTAGTAAAAAGGTGATGTCTGTCACAAGTGCAAACCAGACGCCTGGTGAAGTTGAGGTATATGTCAACAACGGAATGAGTCAAACCGTTGCCAATATTTTGACGCAGGTTGTGGGAAAAATGGAGACGGGTATCAATGACAAATTAAGAACACAGCTAGCAGCTCAGCTAGCCAGCGCTACTAAACAAACTCCGGAGATCGGTCAAAGCCCGTCAAAGCAAACCAGTCAGACGGCTTCCGCCCAAGCCGCAGCAATGCAAGCGCAGAGGCAAATGATGCAAAATCTGCAGCAGAATACGCTCGTAAGTTTTACCATTGACAAAGTTAACGTTATTCCCGATCACAGTGCCAATGGTAATGCACCTGTTTCTGTCACAATGTTGGCTTGGATGACCGGCTTAATATCATCCATACTCCTCTTTTTTGTGATAAAGAAAGTTGAGCAAACTAAAAAAACGGAAAAGGCACTTACGATTGGAATACAGATCGTTTGTGCCATTGCGTTTTGCTTCATTGCTTCGTTGGTTATCTTGATTGTTGGAAACGGCTTATTGAAAATGACGGTTCCGAACAGTTTTGAGTTCTGTTTATATTTTACACTGATAAGCTTCAGTTTTTTCCTAATGCAGTCAATGCTGGTAAATGGATTAGGTGCTCAGGGAATTGTACTTGTCATGCTGGTATTCTTTTTTGGGCTGCCAATGATTTCTCTGCCTTATGAAATGCTTTCCTCTGCGTCAAAGTTTTGGTTATATTCCTGGATGCCTTTACGCTTTGGCGTAGAGGTGATGCGGGATTTCTTCTATTTTGCCGGTACCAATATGATTAAACCAATGACATCGTTGTTGTCGGCCGGAGCTATATGCTTGGTTCTATCCTTCCTCTCTGTCTTTATGCCTGTTAAGAAAAGCAAAACTTCAAATCTGGGGTTTTAAACAGAGATCCTAAAATTTTGCTGGCTTTTCATTCACGATAAAAGAAGGCGGTGTTGCATAACTACTTTTTTGTAGTTTTGCGGCACCGCCATGTATTTTTTTTGATAACCGAAGAGCTTCCAAGCACTTGGAAATTTTGGGGCAGGTCTTTTTCACATAGTCACCCTAAGAAAACATAAGATGGTGGTAAGCTTATAAAAACGATAATGCCCAGAACTTACTAGAAAATATAAGGATAATTAAATTAACATCGAGGGGGTAGCTTCAATGAGCCTTCGGCTAACTAGAACGCTCAGGCTAGGGATGCGTGGTAATGATGTCAGACAACTGCAAATCGCTCTGATTGAACTGGGTTATAATCCAGGAACTCCAGATGGTATCTTTGGTCCTCGTACCCAATCAACAGTAATTGCCTTTCAGCAAAATAACGGGTTGGTACAGGATGGAATTGTAGGTCCGGCAACGACAGCAGCTTTGAATAGAACTCTTTTTGAACCTGCATTTCTCAAAGTAGGTTCCCGGGGTCCGGAAGTTGCGACATTGCAGTCTATTCTTCAAGAACTCGGCTATAACCCGGGAATGGCTGATGGAGTATTCGGGCCTAAGACCAGGGAAGCTGTGATCGCTTTCCAAAGGGATTATGGACTTATCCAAGATGGTATTGCGGGACCTCAGACCTTTACAGTTTTGGATCAGGTAATCCGCAGCAAGACAATATAATTATTTGTTTTATTTGTAATACACTTGTGGGAAACATAAAATATAATTTTAAGCCTATGGCAAATAGAGCATCATCAACCTTCCACAATCGCCAAATATCCATCATAATCTGTATTCCCTTAGCCAAAAAAATCGCGTTCCAAGCCCACTTAAAGCGACAGGATTTCTCACGGCACAGAGGTATAATTTGTTAATGAGAATAACTTCGCGCAGAAAGGATTTCGGGTATGGTCTACCTGGATATTATTCTGTTCATCAATGGGGCTATGGATGCTTTTTTGTTGGTTTTTACGGCTCATCTGCTTCGTAAAAAGATACAGATTTTAAATCTTTTTGGGGCAGTTCTTCTTGGTGAGCTGCCAATCGTATTTATCATCTTTGGACCCTCATGGGTCATCACTGCTTCCAGAATCCTGATTCCTGTTGGCATGGTCGCAGTGGCTTTAAAGACCAAAACAATCCCTGATCTGGCTAAAGGACTCCTGTATTTCAGCCTTCTGGCATCCTTAAGCGCCGGAAGTTATTATGCGCTGGCAGGCTGGCTTGGGTTGGAAGGCTCAGGGCTGGCTTTAAAGGATTTATGGGTCCTGCCTGTGATTGCCCTGATTCTGATCGCAGGATGCCAGGTCTGGGAGAAAATCCAAAAAACGACATTGTTTTTGGACAATGTCTGCTATGAGGTTGAGCTGTCTTTTGAGAATGGCCGGCAGGCGCAGATTAAGGCACTGCTGGACACCGGAAACGAACTGCGGGATCCGCTGACCGGGACACCTGTAATGGTCGTGGAAGAAAAAGCTGTGGCCCAAGCCCTGCCGGAAGTAATTCAGAGGTTTCTGCTTATGCCTTGGAGAGAAAGTGCCAACCCCTGGACTTATATCTGGAACAGTGAAGACCCTTGTATACAAAAGATGGTGTTTATCTCCGCCAGGGGAATCAATGGACAGACCTGGCTGCCGGGAATCCGGCTCGGATCTGTTAAGATCCGTCAGGGGGGAAAAGTATGGGAACATGCAGTTACCGCTGCCTTAGTCCCGCATGGTCTTAATTCGGAAGGCAAATTTGTGGCCCTACTGCATCCGGAACATATTCAAATGCCAGTTGGCAAGGAGGAGATCGCCTGATGAATCGCATTAAACGGTACTATAGGGCAGTAATGTCAGTATTTAAGAGTAAATTAATTTTTTTGTCCCTGAAACTGCACCGGGTAAGGGAGATCTTCTATGTCGGTAGCAGCGAAGCCCTGCCGCCCCCGCTGCGACTGGAAGAAGAGGAGTATCTGATCACGAGACTAGAGCATGGGGACCTTTCGGTGAAAGATATGCTGATCGAGCGCAACCTAAGACTAGTTGTGTATATCTCCCGCAAATTTGAGAACACGGGAATCGGTATTGAGGATTTGGTCTCGATCGGGACGATCGGTTTGATTAAAGCGGTTAATACCTTTGATCCCGCCAAGAAAATCAAGCTGGCCACTTACGCTTCCCGTTGCATTGAAAATGAAATTCTGATGTATCTGCGTAGAAATAATAAAATAAGGACAGAGGTTTCTTTCGATGAACCTCTGAATATCGACTGGGATGGCAATGAGCTGCTTCTGTCCGATGTACTGGGAACCGAGAATGATATCATCTCGCGCCCGATCGAAGAGGAAGTTGACAGGCAGCTGTTGGATCTCGCTATGGGCAGTCTGAGTGAGCGCGAAAAACTGATCATGGAGCTTAGATTCGGCATGGGCGGATGCGAAGAAAAGACGCAAAAGGAGGTGGCTGACCGCCTCGGAATCTCGCAATCATACATATCCAGACTCGAAAAGCGCATTATACGCAGGCTGCGGAAAGAATTTGTCCGGCTGGAATAACGATTTGGAATAACTTGTCTGCTGTCAGGGCATACTCTCCAGAGAATAACCATGAAAAACCACATCTGGAGGGTATTTTAATGGTCTTAAACAAGGTTGAGATCTGCGGAGTGAATACGTCCAAACTGCCCGTCTTAAGTGGTGCCAAGATGAAAGAACTGTTTTTGAAATTTCAAGCCGGGGACAAGTCGGCCCGTGAACAGCTAGTCCGGGGAAATCTTCGCCTGGTGCTCAGCGTGATTCAGCGGTTCAGCAATAGAGGGGAGCATGTGGACGACCTTTTTCAGGTAGGCTGTATTGGCCTGATGAAGGCAATCGACAATTTTGACCTTGGTCAGAACGTCAAGTTTTCTACCTACGCTGTCCCAATGATTATTGGGGAGATACGGCGCTATTTAAGGGACAATAATCCGATCAGAGTCAGCAGATCTTTGCGGGATATCGCCTATAAAGCCCTGCAGGTTCGGGACAAGTTGGCGTCCGAGTGCTCGCGGGAGCCGACAATCAATGAGATTGCCGAAAAACTGGAAATTTCCCATGAAGATGTTATCTTTGCGCTCGATGCAATCCAGGAACCCGTGTCGCTTTTTGAACCGATCTATCATGACGGCGGTGATCCGATTTTTGTTATGGATCAGATCGGTGATGACAAACAGTCGGACAGACTTTGGTTGGAATCAATTTCGATCAAGGAAGGTATGAGCAAACTCGGAGAAAGGGAAAAAAAGATTATCTCGCTACGTTTCTTTCAGGGCAAGACCCAGATGGAAGTGGCCGAAGAAATTGGGATTTCCCAGGCCCAGGTCTCCCGCCTGGAAAAAGCAGCTCTGAAGTATATGCGTAAGCATGTCTGAATTCAATTTAAATATGTCATGATTGTAACCCCTCCTCATATGATAATAAGTGAGAGGAGGGGCTTTGCCATGAGAGTCTCTGAATTGAGGGTACTCGATATTATCAATATAGAGGACGGGCGGCGCTTAGGGCCGGTCATCGACCTTGATCTGGATTTGGAAAAAGGGATTGTGAAAGGGATCGTTATCATGGCTTCCTCCCGGGCGAAAGGCTTCTTTGGTAACGGGAGAACGGGCGACGTATTTGTTCCTTGGGAAAAAGTGATTAAAATTGGTATTGATGTAATCCTGGTCGATGGCAGGGATTTAATCAATATCAACTATTAAAAATTGCAAAAGAGCTGTATTCAAAGGTTTTTTTCGATATAATAAATAGAAATGATTTAAGGTTTGACTGCAATGAGGTATAATCATATGGCATGGGAAAGACAAACGGTCGGGGAACTGGCTTACCTGACAATTCCTAAATGGTCCCTTCACGGAGTAACCGCCGTGTTCTCGACCAGGGGCGGAGGCGTCGGCAGCCCGCCTTATTCCTCTTTGAATATGGCTTTGCATGTCGGCGATATGATTGAGGATGTTTTACATAACAGACGAATATTTCTAGCCGGAATAGGACGCTCACCAGAAGATTGTGTCGCCGCTGAACAGGTTCATGGTACCGCTATTCGATTTGTGACAGAAACAGACCGGGGGAGGGGTATGCAGAACTTGGTATCGGCACTACCGTGCTGTGATGGGATACTTACGGCGCAGGATGTAGGATTACTTAGTTTTTATGCGGATTGTGTGCCTGTCTTCTTTTTCCATCCGCGCAGCAGAATCATTGGGCTTGCGCATGCCGGCTGGAGAGGAACGGCCGGCAATATTGTCCAAGAAATGGTGAACAGGATAATTCAAGCCGGAGCTAATGCAGAAGAATGTTTGGCCGCGGTCGGCCCCTGCATCGGACCTTGCTGTTATGTCATTGGAGATTCCGTCGCTTCAATATTTCGAGAAAAATGGAATGAACCTTCCGTGCTTTCGGAAACAGCACCGGGTGAGTATAGTCTCGATTTGCAGGAAGCAAACCGTCAGTTGCTGATTTCCGCCGGAATTCGCGCAGAGAATATATTAATCGCTCAAATGTGTACATCCTGTCATCCTGGAGAATTCTTTTCTTATAGGAGAGAAGGGATAACCGGCAGGATGGCCGCTTATATTGGATTCTCATAAGTATTGTTTGTAAGAGGAATAGAGGATGGCTAAAAAAACCAGAAAAAGATTGAATGTATTTTTTATTATATTGGTTTTGTCTGTAATTGGCCTATTCCTTTGGGATTACCGGTCATCGTGGATTGCTGGCTCACTTTCGTTCGAGACTGTTCATCAGGGCCTTGTAGAACACGAAAAAACAGTAAAGGCCGTATTTGCCAATACGGAAACCGTACTGACAGCGCCAGCTGAAGGAACCGTTGTACTGGTAGGTGAGGAAGGAAGAAGATTTAAAAAGGGTGAATCAGTAGCCCGGGTGATCCCTGCCGGAGTAGGACATGAGCAATCTGACTCAGGAATATGGATAAGCGCACCGGTTTCGGGCCTGTTTTATTCACATCGGGACGGGCTGGAACAGATCATGACACCGGAAAATTTGATGAATATGGATCTAGACAGATTATTGGTCCAGACGCAAAATGATGGGAAAGAATCTGAGCAGACAGAGACTGCCCAGGAGAACAGTCAACCTGCGGATAACAGTCAGAATACCACGGTCAGTGTTAGTCTGCATTCTCCAATTGGTAAGATAGTGAACAACCTCTATCCGAGCTGGGTGTTTGTATATCTGGGAATCCCGGCTTCCCTGGCTGTTGGAGATGTTGTTGAGTTTGTGATTGATGACGAAGAATACTATGGTACGGTCATGAAGCTTTCGTCGCAACCTGGAGGAGCAGTGATCCGCTTTAGTCAATATGTGCAAGGTACCGCGGAGAACAGGATACACGAAATTGCCTGGAGATTTCAGTCCTCGACCAGGGGCTTGGTCGTTCCGGCCAGTGCCTTGTGCACCTCCGGTGAGGAAAAGGGAGTCTATGTCCTGGAGGATGGCGTGATCCACTACCAGAGTGTCATCATCAAGGACAGCAATGAAAATTTAGCCTGTGTCGAAGGTCTTCCGGAGGGTATCCAGGTTGTCGTTAATCCGCGAGAAGGTATTGAAGGCATGTATGTGAAGTCCTGATTTTTAAAAAAGTCAATAAATCCAGCTACTTTTTGCATAAAAAGCAGGGAAATCAAGGAAAATGTAGAACATATAAATGATTATATGCCAACACAGGCGGCAGGAGTCCAATGAGTATAGTCAATAACATTTCAGAAGTACAGCAAAAAATTTCGGCAGCTGCTGCGAGAGCAGGCCGTAGCTCGAAAGATATCACACTTCTGGCCGTATCCAAGACAGTACCCGAAGACAGGATCATGGAGGCACACAGGGCAGGTTTAAGGGCTTTCGGAGAAAATAAAGTACAGGAGTGGCAGGCCAAGCACCTCTCGCTGCCGCAGGATTGCCAATGGCATATCATTGGCCGTCTACAGACGAATAAGGTAAAATACCTAGAAGACATCGCGTTCATTCATTCGCTGGACCGCTTTGCGCTGCTGGAGAAGCTGAATCTGGAAGGGGAAAAGCGCCAGATCAGATGGAAGACGCTTGTCCAGGTAAATGTTGCAAGGGATAAGGCCAAAGCTGGTCTCGAGATCGAAGAGCTTCAGGACTTTATGGACAGCGTACACGACTTTCCCTATGTGACCGTTCACGGACTAATGACGATTGGTGCCCTTGATGCCGGACCCGGAGAAACAAGAGGGTATTTCCGAAAACTCAGGGAGATCAGAAATGATTTACTGACGAAAGGTGCCGGAGGGCCTAATGGGCTTCCCCATTTGTCTATGGGAATGAGCCAGGATTATGAAATTGCCGTCGAAGAGGGCTCTACAATTGTCCGAGTCGGAAGCATGATTTTCGGACACAGGAATTAATATATTTTACATAAAACTTATGAAAAAATTTAAATCACGGAGGATGAAAATGGCAAAGATACTTGACAAATTTATAGGTATTATGGGTTTTGGGGACGATGAGGACGATTTTGAACCTGAAGAATTAGAAGAAGAGTATTCCGGAAGAGCAGAAAAGTCCAGAAACAGCAGCTTCAGAGATAATGCGCTCCGAGAACCCGCTCAGAGCGAATCCTTCAGCAGGGAAACATACAAAGACAATGCCATGAAAAGAAAACAGGCTTCTGTGGTCAGCATTCATACCCAAAAGCAGGTAAGGGTCATCGTCGTAGAGCCGGTCTCTTTTGAGGAAGCTCAGGGAATTGCAGAGCACCTTAAAGCTCGTAAATCAGTTATTCTGAACCTGGAACGGACCGACGGTCATCTGTCACAGCGGATCGTTGATTTTATCAGCGGTACAACCTATGCTTTAGGTGGGAATATGCAGAAGGTTGGCAATGGTATTTTCCTATTTGTCCCAAACAATGTGGACATTAGCGGCGAGCTGAATTACAAAACAACCGAGCGGGATATTCTCTGGCCTAAAATCAACAATTAATCGAGAGTCATTGATCATAGGCATTAATGGGGGGGTAATCAGAATTACAATTCTTTATTGGAGTTATGCAATTATTGACAAGGTCCTTCTGATCCTGGAATGGCTCGTAATCATACGCTGTATTTTATCTTGGATACCTCATTCACCAAGCAATAGATTTATTCGGATCATTTACGATATCACTGAACCGCTTTTGAGGCCTTTCCGAAAAATACGGCTAGGCAACCAGGCCATGATGGTTGATTTTGCTCCGTTTTTTGCTGTCCTGGCCATCGTACTTATCAAAAGTGTGATTCTTTGGCCCCTTTATAAGCTTATTGCCAATCTCATTGTGTAGAACGGAAGAAGCGTCCTGCAAATGCAGTAAGGTACTGAATATTAAATGGAGAACTCGTCATGAGACGAGTTCTCCATATTCACCCCCTAATGCTATGTTATCCATGACATACTCAACACCGTAAAGGCTATTTAAAGGCCTTCACACTTCCTGTGCCGTCGCATTGAAGTCATTTATGCCGGAAAGCTTCTTGACAAGCAATTGTTGCGATCATGGACCATGGAGCAATCGTTCAAACAAATATTGAGGAGTGAACAGTATGCATACATTTTTGGTTCCGGTTGGAATATCCAATCGACATCTTCACCTTTCTGAGGAACATATCAGCCAGCTTTTTGGTGAAAACAGTACACTTACTAAAAAGAAAGACTTAAGTCAGCCCGGACAGTTTGCGGCTGAAGAAACTGTAACGCTGATCGGTCCCAAAGGGAAGCTTGAGGGAGTCCGTGTCCTAGGGCCTGCCCGTGATGAAACTCAGATTGAACTTGCTGTGACAGATGCGATTAAACTGGGATTAAACATTTCGGCAAGAGATTCCGGCAATACCAAAGGGACACCCGGCATTGATATTATAGCAGGAGATAAAAAAGTAAGTCTGGAACACGGAGTCATTGCCGCGATGCGTCACATCCATGCCAGTGAAGACGATGCGCTGCAGTATGGCATTAAGGATAAGGATATGGTTAAAGTACTTTTTGAAGGACCCCGCGGCGGTATTCTGCATAACGTTCTGGTCAGAGTAAAATCAACTTATGCGCTGGATCTGCACATCGATACCGATGAAGCGAATGCGCTGGGGCTTAAGAACGGAGATACCGGAACGGTAATCGTTGAGGATTAATGATTCATTAGATGGAGGGTACCCTTTTGCCATTTTTATATACCTGGGTAACACTGATCATTATCTTAGTCTTAGACCGTCTCAGTAAATGGGTCGTTCAAAGCAATATGACGCTGGGAGAAAGCCAGGCCGTAATCCCGGGCTTTTTCCATCTAACCTATATTTTGAATCCTGGTGCGGCCTTTGGTATGCTGCAGGGCCAAAAGTGGGTGCTGATCACTGTTTCAGTAATTGTTCTTGCCGTACTGTTCTATTTTCAAAGAAAAGTGCCGCAAGGACAAAGGCTTATGCGGGTGAGCATGGGTCTGATTGGGGGCGGAGCGCTCGGCAATTTCTGGGACCGGTTGCTTACCGGAAAAATAATTGATTTTCTTGATTTTAGGGTCTGGCCCTATATTTTTAATATCGCCGACAGCATGATTGTCATTGGCGGTATCTTGTTGATTATTCTTTTGATGCGAATGAAAGAGGATACGAATGACGAATCATCATTTTGAAGAAGAACCGCAGGATCATTTTATCGAGGATCCGGACAGCGAGGAACGGCAGCTTGTTCAGGCAGCTCCCGGCCAGCGGCTGGATACGGCACTGGCGGAATGTACCTTACTGAGCAGAAGCTATATACAAAACCTTATCCAACAGGAACGCGTGCTTGTCAACAGCCAACTTAAGAAGGCCAATTACCGGGTTCAGGAAGAAGACCGTGTTGAGATCAGTATTCCTCCTGCGCAGAAGCTGGATGTTCTGCCTGAAGAATTACCGCTGGATATTGTGTATGAAGACGATGATCTTCTCGTCGTCAATAAACCCCAGGGCATGGTGGTGCATCCTGCTCCTGGTGCATGGAACGGAACGCTGGTTAACGCACTGCTGTATCACTGCCAAAACCTTTCCGGGATTAATGGTGTCATCCGCCCGGGAATTATTCACCGGATCGACAAAGATACTTCCGGGTTGTTGGTCGTTGCCAAAACGGATGACGCGCATCATCATCTTGCCCACCAGATTAAAGAGCATAGTGTCGGACGAAGCTACAGGGCCATCGTTCACGGGTTGATGTCGGAGCCGTCGGGAACTGTGAATGCACCCATTGGCAGAGATCCAAAGGATCGTAAGAAAATGGCGGTTATTTTTAAGAATTCCCGTAATGCAGTGACGCACTATTATGTTCTGGAACGATTTTTGCAATTTACTGCGATCAAAGCGGTGTTGGATACAGGAAGGACCCACCAGATTAGAGTGCATATGGCCTATTTGAAACACCCTGTGCTGGGAGACCCGCTTTACGGGCCAAAGAAAAATCCTTTTGGCTTGACCGGACAGGTTCTTCATGCCGAGACGCTGAGTTTTGTTCATCCACGGACCGAAGAAAAGATGACATTTACGGCAGATCCACCCGAATCATTTCGGGATGTTCTGGCAAAGCTAAAGAATAGTGATTGACATTTGGTTCCTAGTACACTAAACTAGTTATGATGAAAATTAAATCAGTTGCCTTTAAAATTGTCCAGTGAGGCAGGTAAGGCAGATAAAATGTTGTACGTGAAGTATGGCTGTCTGCTCCTGCAGGCAGCTTTTTTGACATCCATGAAGGGATAAATGTCGCGATTCCATGGAGGGAAAAGAGCGACTGACCAATGGACTAATGCCGCGGTGCCAGGACGGCTAGGAGCGGCAAACATATGCGAAAGAAGGCGAACTCAAATGGAAGGTACGCCAAAAAACAGGATCATGGATGCGGACGGAATTCGCAGAGCGATTAGCAGGATATCCCATGAAATCCTGGAGAAGAATCAAGGAACGAAAGACCTTGTCCTGATCGGGATAAGGACGAGGGGAGTCCCTTTAGCAGAACGCATTAAAGAAAGGATTGCAGAATTTGAGGATGTATCGGTTCCTCTCGGACTGCTTGACATCACACTTTATAGAGACGACCTGAGTACGATCGATATCCAACCTGTGTTGCATGAGACCAAAGTGCCATTCAGCTTAGACGGGAAAATCGTCATTTTGGTCGATGACGTTTTATTTACCGGCCGTACAGTCAGAGCAGCGCTCGATGCGCTGCTCGATCTCGGAAGACCATCGAAAATCCAACTGGCCGTTTTGGTAGACCGGGGGCACCGGGAACTGCCGATCAGGGCCGATTATGTCGGCAAAAATGTTCCGACTTCCAGCAGGGAAATTGTTTCTGTGTGCCTGGAAGAAACGGACGGAAGTGAAGAAGTATTCCTACAGGAAAAAACATAACGAACATTTTGAGTCCGACCCTTTAAATGTTATCCGGAGAGATAGCCAAGGGAAAGCGAGAAAGTTGATTATTCAATTCCTCCTGCCTTCCTTTTGGTAGAGGGATTTTTTTATTGGATTTTTATGATTGTGCAGGTCTACGTAATGGATAACCGCTTTCGGCAAATTGCGCCCTCCTTGGCGCAAAAAGCCGCGCTCCGCATCGTGCTCCGCTTGACGCTGGCTATCCATTGCGTAGACTGATCTCGGGTCAAGGATTCAAAATGGACTTAATACAATTATGTCAAATTCTCTAGCGGAAGTTACGCGAAAAAGCTTGCAAAAATATTTGAGGTTGGAATGGATTGAGAAGTAAATTCAGGCATGAAGAAATGATTGACGGGAGGCGTACGCATGAACTGGAAGCACAAGGACCTGCTTGATCTGGACAAACTGACAGCGGAAGAAATCAAACATATCTTGAAGACTGCGGCTCCGATGAAAGAGATTTTGGCAAGACCCAATAAGAAATTACCGACACTGAGAGGGAAATCTGTGGTCATGCTTTTTTATGAGAACAGCACCCGGACCAGGACTTCCTTCGAGACTGCGGCCAAAATCCTTGGAGCAGATACGTCAAATATTGCAGTTGCCCAAAGCAGTGTAAGTAAGGGAGAAACCCTTCTGGATACAGCGAAGACGCTTCAGGCCATGAAAGTTGATTTGGTAGTCATCAGGCATGGCAGCTCAGGGGCGGCAGAGTTCCTCGCCGACGAGCTTTCAGCCGGCGTGATCAATGGCGGTGACGGCCAGCATGCCCATCCGACTCAGGCCTTGCTGGACTTTTTTACGATGCAGGAGAGGCTGGGAGAACTTCAAGGCAAGAAAATCGTGATTGTCGGCGATGTGCTGCACTCTAGAGTTGTGCGGAGCAATGTCCTCGGACTGAAAAAACTTGGCGCCGAAATCGTATTGGTTGGCCCGCCGACGCTGCTGCCATCGGAAATGAATTACCTTGGTGTGAAGACCTCTTACGATCTGGATAAAGAACTGCCCGGGGCCGATGCGGTGATGGCCCTCCGCCTTCAGCTGGAAAGGCAGCAAAGCGGCCTTTTTCCGTCAATCAGGGAATACAGCAGGTTATATGGTCTTAGCCAGGAAAGGTTAAGACAAACCGGTAAAGATACCATCATCATGCACCCCGGTCCGATGAACAGAGGTGTCGAGATTACGAGTGATTTGGCTGACAGTGTGCAGTCTGTGATTGAAGAGCAGGTCACCAACGGTGTTGCCATTCGGATGGCTTTGATTTACTTGTTGATAGGAGGGACAGGCAGTGTTGTGGATTAAGAATGCGTATGTGATTGACCCGGCCCAAAGATTGTCCGGGATCAATGATGTCTTGGTTAAAGATGGCGTTATTGTGAAATCAGCCGGGAGCCTGCAGCCTGCAGACGTTCTGGAAGCGCTGGAAGCCCAGAGGCTTGACGATGTGCTACAGGTTGAGGGGGAAGGAAAATATTTGTTCCCCGGTCTAATTGATGTGCACGTGCATCTCCGCGAACCCGGTCAAGAGGAGAAGGAAGATATCCGCAGCGGTTCCAGAGCTGCGATAAAAGGAGGATTTACCTCGATACTCGCCATGGCCAATACAACGCCGATTGTTGACAACCGTGCGCTAACGGAATTTGTGCGGCTGCAGGGAGAACGCGCGGCTATGGCCAAAGTCTATCCGATCGCGGCGGTAACGAAAGGTTTCCTTGGCAAAGAGCTGGTGGAGATGATGGATATCCTCGACGGCGGAGCAGTGGCGTTTTCCGATGACGGTAAAGGAATCCAGAATGCTGAGATGATGCGTCTGGCACTGGAATACGCCAAGCTAGCTGGCTGCCCGATCATCAGTCATTGTGAAGATGACAGCCTGGCCGGACACGGTGTGATGCGCAAAGGTGAAATGAGTGCGAGACTCGGCTTAAGAGGAATTCCGGCCAGCGCCGAGAGCGTAATGGTGGCCAGGGATGTGCTGCTGACGGCTGAAACAGGAGGGAAACTCCATATTGCGCATGTATCGACCAAAGAAAGTGTGCAGATTATCAGAGAAGCCAAAAAAATGGGTGTGGATGTAACGGCCGAAGTGAATCCGCACCATCTGATCTTTACGGATCAGGATGTTATCCTGACCGATGCCTCTTATAAAGTCAATCCACCGCTTCCTTCTGCAGAAGACCAGATTGCGCTGTTGGAAGGCTTGCTGGACGGGACGATCGATATGCTGGCGACAGACCATGCCCCGCATACCTGGGAAGAGAAGACTCGGCCTTTCGCCGAAGCACCGTTTGGGATCAACGCGCTGGAAACAGTCCTAGCCGCAGTCTGGCAGAACCTCGTGTTAAAAGGGAAAATAACCCCAGATCAGGTCATCGCTTTATGGTCGCTGAACCCGGCTCGCCGTTTCGGCCTGCCGGGTGGAACGCTTCGACCCGGGAGTCAGGCCGATTTGGTTCTGTTTGACCCGGAATACCGGGAAATGATTTCTGCGGAGACAATGGAGACAAAGTCGCAGAATACCCCTTTCCTGGGACAGGAGATGCAGGGATTCCCAGTAATGACCATTGTCGGCGGAAAAATACGAATGGCTGGAAGAAAGCTTTTAGACAATAAGGAGGAAGCATAATGGCCTGGCTGGTTTTAAGTGACGGAAAAGCTTTCGAAGGAGAAAAATTTGGCCCCTGGATTGGCGGAGACCACGTGATCAAAGGGGAAGTCGTATTCAATACTTCAATGTGCGGATATCAGGAAATGATCACCGATTTGTCCTATGCCGGACAAATCCTGACATTTACGCACCCGCAGATCGGGAACTACGGCTGGCATCATGAAGAGAGCGAAGCTGACAAGGTACTGCTTAAGGGTATCATCGTGCGGGAGCTCTCGGCTGGCGAAGGCAGCCTGCATGCCGATGGAAGCCTGGAAGATTTCTGTATGAAACAGAATATCCCTGGCTTAAAAGGCGTCGATACCCGGGCGTTGACCCGCTATATCCGGAATAATGGGACGATGTCCGGCATAATGGTCGAGGAACTGGAACAGGCCGCAGCGTTCTGGCAGAAAAGCACGCCGCAGGATTTTGACCCTGAAAAACATTGGGTGTACCAGGCGACATCCGACGAAGAATATGTCATTCCCGGTAACGGTCCGGAGTTGGCTGTACTTGATCTTGGCGCCAAAAAGAATATTTTGCGTTGCCTGCAGAAAAGAGGTTACCAGCTGCATGTTTTTCCGGCAGGGACTTCCTCTCAGAAAATAATGGAGTTGAGGCCCCAGGGACTTGTGCTGAGCAATGGACCTGGAGATCCATCCCGTCTGCCGGAAATTGCAGAGAACATGGGGAAACTGATTACGGAATTACCGATCATGGGCATTTGTATGGGTCATCAGATCATGGCGATGGCAGCGGGTGCCTCGACCTACAAGCTGCCGTTTGGGCATCGCGGAGGGAACCATCCTGTTCAGAACAAAGAAACGGGCAAAGTAACCATGACTTCTCAGAACCATGGTTATGCTGTCAGTGAAGAATCGCTTCGAGGAACTGGGTTTAACATCCTGTATGCGAATTTGAATGATGGCACGGTTGAAGGCCTGAAGCACGAAAAATATCCGGTTTTAACTGTGCAATATCATCCTGAAGCTGCACCGGGCCCTGAGGAAAATGATGAAATATTTGACCGCTTTGCAGAGATGATGAACGCTAAATGGGGGGAAATGTAAATGCCAAAACAAAATTGGCAGAAGGTCATGGTGATTGGTTCAGGACCCATCGTGATCGGACAGGCGGCTGAGTTTGACTATGCCGGAACGCAGGCCTGCCGGGCTTTAAGGGAAGAAGGCGTGGGAATTATTCTGGTCAATTCCAATCCGGCTACCATTATGACGGATAAGGAAATTGCCGATAAAGTATATATCGAGCCTCTGACACTGGAGTTTTTGGAGCGAATTATTGAGAAGGAAAGACCCGACGGACTGATCCCGACGATGGGCGGCCAAACCGGACTGAACCTGGCTTTCCAGCTGGCCAAAGCCGGTATTCTGGACCGCTGTGGCGTCACGCTTTTGGGAACGCCGCTGGAGAGCATCAGCAAGGCGGAGGACAGGGAGCTTTTCCGGAATTTGATGAACGAAATTGGGGAACCGATCCCGGCGAGCTCGATTGTTTCGGATGTACGGGAAGCTCTTAAATTTGCTGAAGAAATTGGCTATCCGGTGATTGTTCGGCCGGCATTCACGCTGGGCGGCACCGGCGGCGGGATTGCCAAAGACGCGGATGAATTGACAACGATTGCCGCCAGCGGAATCAAAGCCAGTATGATTGGGCAGATTCTAATCGAAAAAAGTGTAGCCGGCTGGAAAGAAATTGAGTATGAGGTGCTGCGGGACAGCTGCGGCAACAGTATTACGGTTTGCCATATGGAAAATATGGATCCTGTCGGCGTCCATACCGGTGACAGCATCGTCGTGGCACCCTGCCAGACGCTTACAGATAAGGAAGTCCAGACACTTCGGACTTCGGCCCTGAAAATCGTAGCTGCTCTCGGCATTGAGGGAGGCTGCAATGTTCAATATGCGCTGCATCCGGAAAGACTCGAATACTGTGTTATTGAAGTCAATCCGCGTTTGAGCCGTTCGAGTGCGCTGGCTTCCAAAGCGACGGGCTATCCGATTGCGAAGGTGGCTGCCAAAATAGCGATCGGCTATACGTTGGCCGAACTGCCGAATGCCGTAACCGGGAAGACTTCGGCCTGTTTTGAGCCTGCCTTGGACTATGTGGTTGTAAAGATCCCGCGTTGGCCTTTCGATAAATTCTCCGATGCCGACCGTAGGATTGGTACGCAAATGAAGGCGACCGGAGAGGTTATGGGTTTGGGGCGCAATTTGGAGACGGCCCTCTTAAAGGCGGTGCGCTCCCTTGAAACGAAAGCATACGGCATCCTGCTCGAAGAGATGGCGTACATCGACGATGAACTTCTTCGGAAAAGATGCAGCCTGCCGGAAGATAATCTGCTCTTCGTGATTGCGGAAGCTTTCCGCAGGGGATGGACTGTAGACGAAATAAATCGGCTAAATGCGTGGAACCCTTACTTTTTGAAGAAAATAGAAGGGATTGTCAGGACATCCACAGAAATAAAGCAGCAGGCCTGGGATTTGACAGCCTTAACAAAGGCCAAGCGGCTGGGCTATTCCGACCGCGAGATTGCCCGTCTTTGGCATGCAAATGAGCAGCAGGTCTATGATTTCAGGATCCTGAACAATCTGAAGCCTGTCTTTAAAATGGTCGATACCTGTGCCGGGGAGTTTGAAGCGACGACCCCGTACTTCTACTCGAGCTATGATGCCGAGGATGAGGTTCAGCCGACAGACCGACGGAAAGTTGTCGTCCTGGGATCGGGGCCGATCAGGATCGGTCAGGGCATCGAGTTTGACTATTGCTCAGTTCATGCTGTGAAGGCGCTGCGCAAGGCAGGTATTGAGAGTATCATTATTAACAATAATCCGGAAACAGTGTCTACCGACTTTGATACGGCCGACAGGCTTTACTTTGAACCACTCACGATTGAGGATGTCACGGCAGTACTTGAGAAAGAAAAACCTGAGGGTATCGTCGTCCAATTTGGCGGACAGACTGCGATAGGGTTATGTAAAGGACTGGCGGAACGCGGCTACCGGATTCTTGGTACGACGGTCGAAGACACGGACAGAGCGGAAGAGAGAGGAATCTTTGATGAAGTTCTGCAGCAGCTGGGCGCTCGCCGGCCCCGCGGCGGATGCGTTTCCAACATGGAAGAAGCTGAAAGGCTTGCAGAGGATATCGGCTATCCCCTGATTGTACGTCCTTCCTATGTGCTTGGAGGAAGGGCTATGCAAATTGTTTATGAGCCTCAGGAGCTCCAGGGTGTATTTGCAAGGGCTTTGGCGGATTTCCCGGGACAAAGCATCTGGATCGACCAGTATCTTCTCGGCAAAGAGGTCGAAGTCGATGCGATTTCCGACGGGGAAACCGTCTGCATTCCCGGAATCATGGAGCATCTGGAACGGGCCGGTATTCATTCCGGCGATTCGATTGCGGTCTATCCGCCGCAAACGGTTGCAGACGACGTCAAGGAAATCATCGAGGATTTAACCGTTTCGCTGGCCCGGAGCCTGCGGATCAAAGGCTTGTTGAATATCCAGTATGTGATCTATAAAGATCAGGTCTATATTCTGGAAGTCAATCCCCGCTCCAGCCGTACGGTCCCTTTCTTAAGCAAGATTACCGGCGTGCCGATTGTGGAATTGGCCACCCGGGTCATTCTTGGAGAGAAGCTGGGAAGCATGGGTATTAAATCCGGTTTGTGGCCGGTTGGAGAGAAGGTTGCGGTAAAAGCGCCGGTATTCTCTTTCTCCAAGCTGCTGCTCGTTGAACCTTCTCTCGGTCCTGAAATGAAGTCAACCGGAGAAGTCATGGGGATTGATTATGATTATGAAAAAGCGCTCCAGAAAGCATTGATGGCCGCCGGCATGCAGATATCGGTTTACGGCACGCTGCTCGCCACCCTAGCCGACCGCGATAAGGAAGACGGGATACGGCTCGTTAAACGTTTTGCCAAACTTGGTTTCAGAATCATCGCCACGGAAGGGACGGCTAAGGCGATTCGCCAGTCCGGCATTGAAGTTGACACGGTTGGTAAACTTCATTCCGGATCGGACGATATCACTGAGAAGATCCGCAAGGGTCATGTCCAGTGTGTTTTAAATACAACCACACACGGCAGAATCATTGCCAGCGACGGTTTTGCGATCCGAAGAAGTGCGGTCGAACACGGCGTACCGTGCTTTACCAGTATGGATACGGCCGAAGCCTGGCTGCATGTTCTGGAAGCCAACATACCGAGTATCGTGCCGCTCAGCTAGAGCGGCGATAAAGGTCTCAGGCCGGTCTGTGTGTCACAATACTGCTTTTCGGCTGATTGTACCCTCCATGGCACAAACAGCCGCGCTGCGCTATCCGTGCTACGCTTGTCGCAGTACTTGTGACCCACAGACTGATTTTAAGCTTTAAGCCGGTCTGTATGTCTTATTTTTGAGTAGTTATTTAAAATACAATGTACCAGGGAGTGAGAACATCATGGACCTCAAGGAGAAAGTCGTCTTCAATGAAAGGATCGGACATCCCGTCCAGGGTTTGTACAAACTTGTTTTGAGTGGAGAAGCTGCCAAAACAGCTCGACCGGGCCAGTTTCTGCATATCCAGGTCACGGACACGAGTGATCCACTTCTGCGCAGACCACTTAGCATTGCCGGGATCGACCCTGAACGTGGAGAAGTGACTATCTACTACAGAATCAAAGGGAAAGGTACCGAACTTCTCTCAAGGATACCGGCAGACCAATATCTAAGTGTTCTGGGGCCGCTGGGGACAGGTTTTTCTATTCCCCGGGAAGGAGAACTGCTGCTGATTGCAGGCGGAATAGGGATGTTTCCGCTGTTCTCTGTGATCCAGGCTGCACAGAAAGTTCCCGTAAAGATAAAAGTCCTCTGGGGCGGGGAAAACAAAGATTTCCTGGACAGTGCAGATTTGAATCTGCTGCTGCAAAAAGGTTTGGATGTTGAACTTTCAACGCTGGACGGAAGTTTCGGAGAGAAAGGCCTGGTCACCGCACTACTGGAAAAGCACCTAGCTCTCGGAAGCACGCAGGAATTGCTGCACGGAGGGCTTCTACAGGCCGCAGCCTGCGGCCCGAACGGTATGCTGAAGGCTGTCGCAGGGATTTGTCTGAATGGCGACGTTCCGCTGGAGGTTTCTTTAGAAGAGCGGATGGCCTGCGGGGTTGGCGCGTGTTTGGGCTGTGTCTGTACTGTCAGAGCCGAAAACGGCGGACTGAAACGAAAACGTGTCTGCAAAGAGGGACCGGTAATGAATGGGCAGGAGGTGGTCTGGGATGCAGACATTTAATCTTGAGACTGATCTGGCAGGATTAAAGCTTAAAAATCCTGTCATCACTGCCTCCGGCACGTATGGCTTCGGTGAAGCTTATGCTCCGTTTTATGAACCCTCCGTTCTCGGCGGGATTACCGTCAAAGGGATTACACCGCTTAAGCGCCTTGGGAATCCTGTACCGAGGCTCGCGGAGACTCCATCAGGCCTGCTGAATTCTGTAGGCTTGGAAAATCCCGGGCTGGAGGCTTTCTTAAAAAGCTATCTGCCGCAGCTGGCTTCGCTGGACACGGCAGTGATTGTCAATATCTCGGGTTTCTCACTGGAAGATTATGCCCTGATGGCATCATCCTTCCAACGCGGCTGTGGGATTGCAGCTCTGGAAGTTAACATCTCTTGTCCGAACATCAAACACGGCGGTATGGCTTTTGGAACTGATCCCAAGAGTGCGGAAGAAGTCATCGCTGCCGTCAGAAAGAAAACGGATCTGCCGTTGATTGCGAAGCTGTCTCCGAATGTGACCGATATTGCAGCGATGGCTAAAGCTGTGGAAAGTGGCGGGGCGGATATCATTTCTCTGATTAATACGCTTTTGGGCATGCAGATTGATCTCAATACTCAGAAGCCAGTGTTGGCCAACACGATGGGGGGATTATCCGGTCCCGCAGTCCGGCCGGTGGCCGTCAGAATGGTCTATCAGGTCTATCAGGCTGTAAAGCTGCCGGTCATTGGCATGGGCGGAATTTCAACCTGGCAGGATGCTGTCGAATTTATGCTGGCAGGCGCTTCGGCAGTGAGCATCGGAACAGCTAATTTTGGCAATCCGCTTGCGCCCGTTGAAATTTTGGAAGGAATTCAGGCCTATGGCAATCAAAGAGGCTATCAGTCGGTCAGGGAAATCGTCGGACTTGCCCATGGGCAGAAAGGATGAGGAAAATGGAAACTTTACAAAGTTTAAATGAAAAAGTTATTGTTGCCCTGGATGTCAATACGAAAGAAAAAGCCCTGGACATTGCCCGGGCACTTGCCGGCAGCGGGTGCTGGCTGAAGGTCGGCCTTGAGCTTTATGCACTCTCGGGCTTAAGCCTGATTCAGCAGTTCAAGGAGCTCGGATTTAAAATATTTCTCGATCTCAAGCTGCATGATATTCCGACTACTGTCGAGAAAACCTTAAGCGTCTTAACTGCCTCCGGCGTGGATATGATCAATGTCCACTGCAGCGGCGGATACGAAATGATGGCAAGAGCGGCCGAGGTCGGTCATAAGGCCGGCAAAATCATTATCGGTGTAACCGTGCTTACGAGTATGGGCCAGGAGGACCTAACATCAATCGGGGTTCAAGGCAGTACGCAGGACCAGGTACTGAAGCTGGCAATGCTTGCTATGAAAGCAAATCTGGATGGAGTCGTGTCTTCCGCCCAGGAAGCAAAAATTCTCCGGGCGGAATGCGGAGAAGATTTTCTTCTCGTGACGCCGGGGATCCGGCCGGCCTGGAGCGAAAAAAATGACCAGGTGCGGATTCTTACGCCGCGCATGGCCCTGGAAGCCGGAAGCTCCTATCTGGTAGTTGGCAGACCGATTACTTTGAATGAGAATCCCAGGAAAGCTTTAGCGCGTATGTGGGATTAAAAAAACAGCTTTTGTATTGACAGGGTCCTGGCTATTATTATATAGTTGTGACGTTATAAGCTGGTATATGTTGGTATATTGTTTGAACCTGTAGTTTGCAGTACAAAAATGACAGCATGAACTTGACGGCATGAAAAAATCATGAGGTTAGGTAATTCATGGGGTTTAAGCGTTTGCGTAAATACTTTACGGTTGTTCCAAAAGAAAACAAGGATGAATTTTCGCGTCAGCTTTGGAAAGAAAATTTCTTAAAGCTAATTGTTATCGCGGGTTTCTTTAGCATTTGTGAAAGTTTACTGCTGATCTTTTTTTCGAGTACGGTCGTAGACGTTAAAATCAGCATATTAATTTTTATTTCGCTCAGTTTGTTAATGCTTCCGCTTCTTATTCAAGTATACCGGAAATGCAACGTCTACAGAAAGGAAATCATCTATTGTACAGAAGTTGGCTACTTAATCATTTTACTGGTTTTTGGCTGTGCGCTTAGTATTCTGCCTCAAAATGAGCTTGTATCAATCAATCCATATATTATTGCAGTGTTCGGTTTAGCAGCTTTTATCTATTTACCTCCTTTGACAAGTTTGGTCTTGTATTCTTCTATATATCTTTTCTTTTTTCTGGTCATTCCCTACTATCAGCCGAATGATTATATTGTCGAGATTTTGCGTATCAATGCTTTTATTATGAACCTGTGTGCGTGGATTTTTTCCAGGATGGTGTTCAAAATCAGATTATTGTCCTTGATTTATAAAAAAGAAATTGAAACTAAGAACATAATATTGGCAGACCTGTCCGTTCGCGATTCGATGACATCCCTATATAATCATGAAAACATCTTTCTTAAACTTAAGGAAGAGATTGAACGAGCCAAACGGATTGATTACCCATTGTCTATTATTATGATGGACATCGATGACTTTAAAGATATCAACGACCGATTCGGTCACCAATATGGAGACAATGTTATCATCCGTGTTGCTGGAATATTGGGGCAGGTATGTCGACGCACCGATATTATCGGCAGATATGGTGGGGACGAATTCGTCATTATCCTACCTGATACTGTCACGGATGAGGTTTTGTTCCTGGCGGAACGGCTCAGATCTAAGATAGCGCTAACTGATTTTCGGGAAGGCATACATATTACCGTAAGCGGAGGAATAAGTGAACTTAAGGAAGAATCGCCTGAAGAACTGATCAGAAAAGCTGACCTCCAGCTGTATAAAGCGAAAGCCAATGGCAGGAATCGGTTTGAAGCAGGATCTCTGGTAGACGATGTCCAGGGAAGCTTGTGGGGTAATATTAGAGGATGACAACACCATTGAACTCTACTCTGTTTCGGCCTTGTTCCTTGGCTCGGTAGAGTGCGTTATCCACCTTTTTGATCCAGGAATCTATGTTATCGGTATTGGCCAGTTCGGCGACTCCAATGCTTGCCGTGATTTCTCCAACTTCCTGGAATAGGTGTTCCGCGATCAACTCCCTGAGTCTGTCGGCGTACTGCACGGCATTTCCGGCCCGAAGGTGAGGTGCCAGGATCAGGAATTCCTCTCCTCCCCAACGTGCTAAAGAGTCAAAGCTCCGGATATTGTCCCGCAGAAGATTCGCAAACTCAATCAAGGCCTGATCTCCAGCCTGATGTCCGTAGTTGTCGTTGATCAATTTGAAGTGGTCAATATCCAAAAGTAACAGGGAAAGTGGATACTTGTTACGTCTGGAACGTTCAATTTCAATTGCCGAATTCTTCAGGAAGCATCTTCGATTCCAAATATTTGTGAGCTGATCAGTGAATGCTGATTTTTCCAATTCAGCATTCACTTTTTTTAAAGCTTCAGTCGTACGTTTGTGCTCTTTCAGTTCTTTGCTTAGAGAGCGGACCAGCCTGAGATTTTGGATAACCGTGCTGAGCTGCCCGCAAACAGCCTGCAGCAATTCCTTATCTTTGGCTTTAAAAGGCTTATTATGCTTGTTAATCAATCCAATCCCGCCGATCGTTTTTTGTTCAAACGTGATCGGAAAAGTCATTTCATCAGTAAAGCCATAATCAAGAAATAACTGTTTGATGTTTTCATCAATTTCAGTTTTTTCCGTATACTTGGCGTATGCCACAAAGCCTGATGTAAGACTTTGACCGAAGAAACCGACATACTCCGGCAAAATTTCTATTTTACGGATGATTTCTTTGGGTAGCCCAAGTGTATAATATAACGCCGGTCGTTGCAGGTAGTCATCATAAATGTAAAACACAAAAGCATCAAATTCAAACGTGCTTTTCATGACATCTGCTGCTTGCCGGATGAGTCTGTTAATGTTTTTTTCACTTGTCGTTGCCTGATAAATATTATATAAGACCTCAAGACGGTTGTACGTCTCTTTTAATTCTTCCTCTACTTGGCCCCGATCTGTGATGTCACGGACAATGGATGTAGTAAGATATTTATTGCCTACCAATTGTCTAACTATGCTTAATACTTCGACCGGGATTAGGTGCCCATCCTTGTGTTTGTGAAATGTCTGAATAAGAGAAAGTCCCCCGTAATCAACACATTCAATAATTTTTTGATTGATTCCGCCTACTACAATAGGATCAAAGTCCCTAACATTTAAGGTGAGCAGCTCTTCTCTGGTGTAGCCCAATGTCCGGCAAGCGGCTTCATTGACGAAAGAAAGGTTTCCTTCTTCATCGGCCCAGAACACGCTATCCGGTATTTTTTCAAGGCTGGTAAAGGCAAACAAAAGTTTTTCTTCTTTATCCTGCTCGTTTTTGAAATAGACATCAGAAGCCTGAAATATCATTTAAACCACCTTGGTAAACAATCTATTATTTTCTAAATGTAAATAGATTGTCTTAATTTTTAGATATTATCAAATTGTGATTACTGGTAAATAAAGGAAATGTAAAATAAAGTAAGGGGTATTTCTGTAATTATTATATAACAAAAAATAACAAATATAATAACTAATTTTGTAAATAATACTTAGTATATTTGTGTATAATAATGCATATTTGCGACAATTTTTTAAAGATATCTTATATAACAAAAGTTGAGATAGATTTCACAGCAAAATAGTTCCTTTTTTCTTAATCAATGTGGTAGAATATTTTAAGTGCCATAATACGTGTTAAATGTTATTGTACTGATATTTCCTGGATAAACTCAGAAATCACATTTTGGAGGTGGAATAAACGTGTCTGATCATTCAACGACTGAAAGATTAAATGAAAATGACATTCTCGATATTTTCAAGGAGACCGGAGCGTTGCTTCAAGGTCATTTTCTTCTTACTTCTGGGAAACACAGCGCGCGTTACATGCAGTGCGCCCAGGTACTTCAATATCCGAGGAAGGCTGCAGTTCTTGGGAAAGAGCTGGCCAGAAAATTTGAAGGAATGGAGATCCAAACCGTTATTGGTCCTGCGATGGGCGGGATTGTCGTCGCCCATGAGGTTGGTCGGAACTTAGGGATAAAATCAATCTTTACTGAAAGACAAAATGGGAAAATGGCGCTCAGGAGAGGCTTCAAGCTTGAACCCGGCGAAAAAGTCCTCGTGGTCGAAGATGTTATCACAACTGGCGGATCGGTGAAAGAAGTCATCGATATCGTCAAGGAAGCTGGTGCAGTTCCGGTCGGTGTAGGCGTGCTTGTGGATCGCAGCGGCGGCAAAGCTGATTTTGACGGACTTTTGCTGCATAGTCTGATTCAGATGAATATTGAGGCGTATGAGCCGGATGATTGCCCGCTTTGCAAGCAGGGTATCCTGTGGGAGAAACCTGGGAGCAGGGGAATAAAATAGACCTAGACAAGTAAAAACTGTAAATATTCAGGTAGGACTCCGTAATACATAGCCGCTTTCGGTTGTTGTGCTCTCCTTGGCACGTCGCTCCTTGCCATCCTTGGCATCGCGACATTAGGCCATCCGTGGCCGTCAAAAAGCCGCGCTCCGCATCGTGTTCCGCTGACGCTGGCTACGTATTACGGAGTCTATTTTATGGTATTTGCGGAGTTTTCTCTAGCTATTGAATGCTGATTATCGCGTTATCTATTGTTCGGTAGCTAGGAGCCGCTCGATAGCATCCGGCTCCGGTGTCAGCAGAAGAGACCAGTTTTGCTCATAAACAACCATCCCGGGTTTAGCCCCCCGGGGTTTTTTGATTTGCCGGACGTGAGTATAGTCGACAGGGACATGGGAAGACCCCCTGGCCTGGCTGAAATAAATGGCCAGTGCTGCGGCATCGAGTAAGGTATTATCGTCCGGGAACTCCTCCTCTTCAGATAGAGGAACAATGATATGGGAACCCGGAATATTCTTGACGTGAAGCCATAAATCACCCGGCTTCGCTTCCCGCCAGGTCATCCGGTCATTCTGCTTATTGTTGCGTCCGACCAAAATCGGTCTGCCACTTTTTGACAGATAGACATGTGGCTGAGAAATAGAATTCTGTTCTCTTCCGGCAGCTTGTCTCTTTTTCGTCTGGTTCCTGTCCTGTTTTTTGATATATCCCTGATCGATCAGTTCCTGATAGATCTCATTAAGTTCGATATCATCTTCAGCCTGGTCAATGCTTAGAGCTAGTGTCTGGAGATAATTCATTTCTTCCTGGGCAGCTTTCTGTAGAGGTGCGGTTTTTTTGATCGTTGCTTTGGCCTTATTGTAGATTTTATAGTAGTGCTGAGCATTATTGATGCCGGTCAGGTTTGGATCAAGTGAAATCCTAATAGATTTATAATCGGGATCGGTGTAGTCTTCTACGGCAATTTCTTTCATACCGGGTGAAAGCTTATAGAGATTGGCTGTCAAAAGTTCTCCGAGTTTTTGATATTCCAGCCCTTTTTCAGCCTTGGCAATTGTATCATAATAGATAACGTCTTTCTTGCTGATGTGGACAAAATGATCCTGGACAACCTTGCGGAGCGAGCCTTTTTTGGCGTCATTCTTTTGACCGGTCATTTTTTGGGTGTAATACAGATCTACCGCGTCATTTAGGAACAATGTTTTCTGAAGTTTGAGACCTTCGTACTGTACATACGGAATAAAGGTAAAAGCAGCTGGCATGTTCTTGTCCCGCCCGGACTGATAATATACGCACGGATCAGTGGCTGTATCCTGTTTGGTCAGAAGGAAAAAGGAATAAGCCTGGAAAAGACGGCTCAGGTCAATTTGCCCACAGTTGTCAAGAAGCACATCTGGCTCAAGACTAGCCCTCAGAATAAGCTCTTTGGCTAGTTCAGGGCTGATGCCGTCAAACAGATTCACCAGGACATCACAGACTTTCCGGTCAAGCGGGTACCCGAGGATGACTGCCATCCATTCTTGTTCATCAGTGACCGCTTCAGCTTTATGCTGGGAAGGCGGTGAGATATACAATCTTCCGGGAAGCACTTCCCGGTGCCTACTCAGGAGATGGGAATACCGTCTGATTCCATCTAGAATGACGTTGGTCTGAGGATCGACTAGAATCAGATTGCTGTGTTTACCCATGATTTCCAGGGTAAGTTGATAATCTTGAAGATCACCTCTTTCATTGTAATTCTGTATCGTCACGGTAATGATGCGTTCCAGTCCACACTGATTGATTTCAATAATCTTGCCGCCTTCAAGATGTTTGCGCAGAATCATGCAGAACATCGGAGGTGAGACAGGATTTTTTTTATTTTGCCCAGTCAGATGCAATCTGGCGGAAGTGCTGCCGGCATTTAACAGCAGACGCAAATTTTTTCCGGGACTTCGCAGTAGAAGATGGACCTCCTCTTTTTCAGGCTGCTGGACTTTATCTATACGCGTTCCAACCAGAGTTGGCTTAAGTTCTTTCAGAAGATGATAGAGTGTAATACTGTCAAGGGCCATATCGTTAACTCCTTAAAACTTAAATGTTTTCTCGGCAAGCTAATCAACAAAATTCAATATCAGTATAACACAAATCCGGGAATTTTTTCTGGACAGGCCGAATAGCATGTACTAATGGAAATGAAAAGGAGGAGCAAGAAATGCAGCGGCAAGTTTGGCACATATTAACCGGCGGAGAAATATGCAAAGGATTTAAAGTAGATTCTGAAAAGGGTCTTAGTGATAGGGAAGTCAGCCGGCGGCTGGCGGAATTTGGTCCGAATTCTCTGGTTGTAAAAAAAGGGGTTAACCCGGTTTTCTTATTTTTGGGTCAGTTTAAGGATTTCATGGTTGTGGTGTTGATGGTTGCCACACTAATTTCAGGTCTGCTCGGGGAAATTGCCGATGCAGTAACGATTCTGGCTATTGTTTTTCTGAATGCAGTGCTCGGCTTTATTCAGGAATATAAAGCCGAAAGGTCTATGGAATTACTACGTTCTCTAACGGCACCTGAGGCGATGGTTCTGCGGAATAGCAAAGCGGCAAAGGTGCCTGCTCCCGATTTGGTTCCAGGGGACATCGTTATCCTGGAAGCAGGGGATCGTATACCTGCCGATATACGATGGCTGAATACCTTAAACATCCGCGTGGAAGAATCAGCACTGACCGGCGAATCCCAACCGGTCACCAAAATGAACCAGCCTTTGACGAATGAATACAGTCCAGTAGCTGACCGGAAGAATATGGGTTATATGGGGACCGTAGTTGTAAACGGAAGGGGACTTGGAATCGTTATTGCCACAGGCATGAATACTGAGATGGGTATGATCGCCGGAATGATTCAGGAGGTGAAGGAAGAAGAGACACCTCTCCAAAAAAGGCTTTCTCAGCTTGGCAAATGGCTGGTTTCAATCAGTCTTGCCGTCTGTGTTGTTGTTATGGTGACAGGAATTTTACAAGGAGAAAGCTTTGAAAAGATGTTTTTTGCCGGCGTATCGTTGGCAGTCGCTGCGATCCCTGAAGGTCTTCCGGCAATTGTTACGGTTGCACTGGCAATCGGTGTGCAGCGGATGGTCAAACGCAACGCAGTGATCCGTAAGCTTCCAGCCGTGGAAACCCTGGGTTGTGCGACTGTAATCTGTTCAGACAAGACCGGAACGCTGACCCAAAATGAAATGACAGTCCGGCGGATCTTCTGCGATAACCAGGTCATTACGCTGACAGGTCAAGGCTATGATCCCAAAGGGGATTATCATGGCGCCGACCCGTATAAGGATAAAGGCCCCCTGAAAGAACTCCTCAGGTGCGCGGCTCTGTGCAATAATGCTGTATTAACCAAGAAAGGGATCCAAGTGGCAGGGCTTTTCAGAGGCAAAAGTCAGGACAGTATCTGGGGGATTGAAGGTGATCCCACGGAGGGGGCCCTTCTGGTTGCGGCCGCAAAAGCTGGAGTATGGCGGGAGGCTTTGGAACGGAAGGAACAAAGGGTTGCGGAAATCCCTTTTGAATCGGAACGGAAACGGATGACGGTTATTTATAAGAGTAAAGAGGAATATAAAGCCTACGTCAAAGGAGCTCCGGATGTTATTCTGGAACTATGCTCGCGGGAGATGACGAAAGATGGCGTGGTGGAACTGACTTCTGAAAGAAGAAAGCAAATCCTATTTTACAATGACGAGATGGCATCCCATGCACTCAGGGTTCTGGCGCTTGGGTGGAAAGATGTCCGGCGCGGCGAACCAAACGGTGATGTGGAAAATAATCTGATATTCTTAGGCTTGGCCGGGATGATCGACCCGCCACGTACCAGTGCTGTCAAAGCAATAAAAGTATGTCAGGCTGCCGGGATCAAGCCAGTCATGATTACCGGAGACCATAAGCTGACAGCGCAGGCTGTCGCGAAAGAACTTGGGATCATTCGCGGATTTTATGAACGGGTGGTTACCGGAATAGAACTAGATCAAATGACAGATGAAGATCTAAGTGACATGGTCATGAATATTTCGGTGTTTGCCCGGGTCGCACCAAGGGATAAGCTTAGAATCGTCAGGGCTTTAAAAAAGAACGGCCAAATTGTGGCAATGACCGGAGACGGTGTCAATGATGCCCCCGCTGTGAAAGAAGCTGATATCGGGGTCGCCATGGGGCAGACCGGAACCGATGTCACCAAAGAGGCCTCGGCTATGGTAATCTCTGACGATAATTTTGCGGCGATCGTCGCAGCGGTCGAAGAAGGAAGAGGAATTTATGACAATATCCGAAAGTTTATCCGGTACCTTCTTTCCTGCAATCTCGGAGAAGTGCTGACCATGTTTCTGGGAACGCTTACAGGGTTACCCCTGCCTTTACTGCCAATACAGATTCTCTGGGTCAATCTGGTTACGGACGGTCTGCCGGCGATGGCTTTGGGGGTGGATGGAACAGAGCCGGATATCATGAAGAGGGTTCCGCGTCAACCGCAGGAAAGTGTATTTGCGCGGGGATTAGGGCAAAAGATTCTGATCAGGGGAACGATTATTGGTTTAGCGACACTTTTTGTATTTGTCATCGGTTTATGGTATGGCGTCGGCCTTTTAGCGGCACGAACTATGGCGTTTACCACGCTTGTTTTTTCTCAGCTTTTCCATGTTTTTGACTGCAAATCGGAACGCCGCGGAATCTTTGAGGTTGGTATATTCTCCAATCCATTGCTGGTCGTGGCAGTCGCGATTTCAGTAACGATGCAGCTCTCGGTCATCTATCTTCCGGCTTTGCAGGCAATTTTCAAAACCACAGCGCTGGTCGGCTGGCAATGGTTTGTGATTCTGGTGGCTGCCTGCGGACCCAGCTTAATCATTGGCCTGACACGACTTATTCGGAACAGATATCAGCCAGCTAAATCCAGCCCAAATTTTAGCTTCAAAAAAAGCGTTCACTAACTCTAAAATATGTCTCCGTAATGGGTGCCAGCGCTACCATAATGTAAACATACATTATGTATACTTCAGACAAAAATATTGACCCTTTGCTATTCTCATAGTATTCTTAAAGAAACTTAGCTGGTGTAGGCCCATGGGCCTTGGCCGATGAGGTCATTTTTGAACAGACTCTGTAAAAGGCAGCGAGAGGAGAACCCTTTATGGATTTTGTGAAAATGCATGGTCTGGGAAACGATTTTATCTGCCTGGATCATTTTCTTTTTCCGACGGGTATGGATTATGCTGAAACTGCTGTCCAACTTTGCCACAGACAATTTGGCGTTGGCGGTGATGGTCTTATTGTGATTCTGCCTTCCGATGTAGCCGATGCAAGGATGAGGATATTTAATCCGGACGGTTCTGAACCGGAGATGTGCGGCAATGGCATACGCTGTTTTGCCAAATATGTTTATGAAGCCGGTTACGTTCAGAGAGATTCACTTAAGGTAGAAACGCTGGCTGGAGTTCTGAATGTCAAGCTGGAGATCTGCCAGGGAGTTGTGCACCATGTTACGGTTAGCATGGGTGAGCCGTGCCTTGATCCCGTTAAGATACCTGTTATGGCCGGAACGGATACTGCACTCAACCAAAAACTTGAGGCTGCCGGGCAGGAAGTTATTTTCTCGGCAGTATCAATGGGAAATCCGCATTGTATTATTTTTACCGAGGATCTGGAATTGCTTCCATTTGAAACGCTGGGTCCTGCGATCGAGAAACACCCGCTGTTTCCAAGAAAAACAAATGTGGAGTTTGTCAAAATAGATAATTCAGGTGAAATAACTGTCAAGGTGTGGGAACGCGGAGCCGGCCCAACGCTAGCCTGCGGAACGGGAGCTTGCGCATCTGTGGTTGCAGCAGTGCTGACTGGAAGAACCAACAGAAACGTGATCGTTCATTTGCCTGGGGGGGACCTGAAGATTGAATGGCAGGAAGGTCAGCAGGTCCACATGACGGGTCCCGTAGTCTATGTTTTCCGCGGAAGTACGCTTGAATCATAAGACATCATCACACATGACGATAGAAAAGACTACATCAAGGAATTATAACTACATATTTACAGGAGAGTGAATAGAATGGCTTTTGTCAATGAAAATTATCTTAAACTGCCTGGAAGCTATCTCTTTTCGGAAATAGCCCGCCGGGAAAAGCAGTTCAGACAGGAAAACCCGGACTGCGACTTAATAAAAATGGGTATTGGTGATGTGACCCGCTCGCTTCCACCAGCCGTTATCGAGGCAATGCATCAGGCAGTCGATGAAATGGGTCAGCAGAAAACCTTTAGAGGATACGGCCCGGAACAAGGATATGAGTTTCTGATTGAAAAAATTATTGAGCATGATTTTAGGCCCCGCGGCGTCGACCTGGCAGTTAACGAAGTGTTTATCAGTGATGGGGCCAAGACGGATACCGCCAATTTTCAGGAAATATTTGGGACCGACAATATCCTGGCTGTTACAGACCCAGTTTATCCGGTTTATGTGGACAGCAATGTCATGGCTGGACGTACCGGTATTTACAACAGCGACAAAGGGCAGTTTGAAGGAATCGTTTATCTTCCCTGCAATCAGCAAAATGGACTGAAACCGGAATTTCCAAGTAGCAGAGCAGATATGATCTACCTGTGCTATCCGAACAATCCGACCGGAACGACACTTTCGGTTGAAGAACTAAAGAAGTGGGTCGATTATGCACGCGAGCATAAGGCCATCATCTTATTTGATGCTGCGTATGAAGCTTTCATTCGGGAAGACGGTGTTCCCCATAGTATTTTTGAAATCGAAGGCGCACGCGAAGTGGCTGTAGAATTCAGAAGTTTCTCCAAGACAGCCGGTTTTACCGGTACCCGCTGCGCATATACCATCGTACCCAAAGAAGTCATGGTTTATGATTCCAAAGGGGAAGCGCACAGTCTGAATAAATTATGGCTTAGGAGGCAGACCACAAAATTCAACGGGGTGTCATATCCGATTCAAGCTGCTGCTGCCGCCGTATTTTCTGAGGCAGGGAAACAACAGGTCAAAGAAACCATTGATTATTATATGGATAATGCCGCCATTATTCGAGCTGGTCTCGAAAAAGCGGGATATACCGTCTTTGGCGGTGTAAATGCACCGTATATCTGGCTAAAAACACCGGGACATTTAGGATCCTGGGAATTCTTTGACAAGCTGATGAAAGAGGCAAATGTTATCGGAACACCTGGAGCCGGCTTCGGTGCGAGCGGAGAAGGATTCTTCCGGCTGACGGCTTTCAATACTAGGGAGAATACGGAGAGGGCCATTGAAAGGATAAGGACCAGGATAGTTTAAAGCTATCTATTAGGCAGGATGAGGCGATCTACTGCTTGAGAACGTGATTTTAATTGAGGGGCTATTTGTCCTCTCAATTTTTTCTTTCTAGTACCTTGTATAACTCTGAAACGCATGTAAAAAGAGCAAATCATAGTATTCTTGCCCTTAAGAACAAAAGAGTGGTATATTGTCGTTAAGGAGTTGAGGTAATTGGCAAACAGTATGACTGGTTTTGGCAGAGGGGAAGCTCAGGGACTTGGAGTTCAGATTTCAGTAGAAATGAAGTCAGTGAACAATCGCTTCCTGGAAGTCCTGGTAAAACTACCAAGGAACCTGAATATCATTGAGGAACGTTTTCGTAAAGCCGTGCAGGAAAAAGTCCAACGGGGCCGCATTGATATTTACGTGAATATCAAGGAAACGGAAGAAAAAAAGAGATTAGTTAAGGTTGACAAAGATTTGGTGCTGTCGTATGATAATTCTCTGAAGGAATTGGCAAATTTGCTCAATACCGCTTATAAAAGCGATCTTTTTAGTCTGGTTTCGCTCCCTGAAGTACTCAGTGTTGAAAACGAAGAGACGGATGCCGAAGCCTTGTGGCCATATCTCAATATGGCTTTACAGGAGGCACTGAACCAGTTAATTCAAATGCGTAGGACTGAAGGGGAGAGACTGGCCAAGGATTTGCTGAAAAAATTAGACGACCTTTCCGGAATGGTTGATCAAGTAACTGTAAGAGCGCCGCAGGTTGTCGCGGAATATCAGGGGAAATTGAGGGAAAGGCTTGCGGCTCTTCTGGCGGACACTTCGCTGGATGAAGCCAGACTGATTACCGAAGTTGCTATTTTTGCCGACAGAGCTTCGATTGAAGAAGAGCTGGTCAGGCTTGGAAGTCATTTTGAGCAATTTTCCAAAGCATTTTCGGCCAACGAACCGATTGGACGGAAACTGGATTTTCTGATTCAGGAAATGAACAGGGAGATCAATACCATTGGGTCTAAGGCAAATGATCTGGAGATTTCACATATCATTGTTCAGGGAAAAAGTGAATTGGAGAAAATCCGGGAACAGGTTCAGAATATCGAGTAACACGATGAAAAGAGCAGTAATAACGCCGATATGCAGCGTATTGAATATGGGAGGTATAAGGAATTGGATATCAAACTGATTAATATAGGATTTGGCAATATTGTATCGGCCAACAGAATTATCTCGATTGTAAGTCCGGAATCAGCACCTATTAAACGGATTATTCAGGAAGCGCGCGATACAGGAATGCTCATCGATGCCACCTATGGGCGAAGAACGCGTGCCGTCATTATGTGTGACAGCCACCACGTGATTTTGTCGGCTGTTCAGCCTGAAACGGTTGCCCATCGTCTGACCGCCAAAGAATCCAGTAATGAAGATCCGGCTGATTAAAAATGGAAGACAAAGGGTTGCTGATTGTGGTTTCAGGTCCTGCAGGAGTTGGGAAAGGAACGCTGTGTAAGCGGCTTTTTGCTGAGTGCGGCGATCTAGAATATTCTGTTTCCGTAACGACCAGGGAATCAAGACCGGGAGAAACAGAGGGTAAAGAATATTATTTTCGTTCCAGGGATGAGTTTCTTAAAATGGTCGAGAACAATGAGTTCTTGGAATGGGCAGAGTTTTGCGGGAACCTGTATGGAACCCCAAGATTTCATGTGGAAAGTACCCTGAAGAGAAACAAGACCATCTTACTGGAAATCGATATGCAGGGAGCAAAAATTGTCAAAAAGGCTTTTCCGGATGGTGTGTTTATTTTCATTGTTCCGCCTTCCCTGGAAGAGCTGGCTGAAAGGCTTTACGGAAGAGGAACGGAAACACCTGAGGTCGTGCAGCGCAGACTGGCACAAGCCGTTCAGGAAATGAAAAGTATAAAAGATTATGATTATGCTGTTGAGAACGACGAAATCGGCACTGCAGCTGAAAGGCTTAAGAGTATCATCATTGCAGAAAAATGCCGGATAAATCCAAAGTCGTTTTAGTTTAAAGGAGGAATAACGATGAAGCAGCCTTCTTTGGATGTTCTAATGTCCCAGGCAGACAGTAAATATACCCTTGTTGTGGCCGCTGCTAAAAGGGCCAGGGTACTCATGAACAATTTGGATGCGAATGAATTTAAGGATACGAAACCTGTCAGCAGGGCGCTGGTTGAGATTGCATACGGCAAAATTAATTCCGACTTTTTTGAGAAGGTGACGACAGATGCTACGCGGTAAACGTGTACTTCTGGGTGTGACAGGAAGTATTGCTGCTTATAAAGCGGTCGACATTGCCAGCAGACTGGTGAAAAGCGGTGCAGAGGTCTTTGTCGTGATGACGAAATCAGCGACAGAGCTTGTTACGCCTTTGACTTTCAGGAGCATCACCGGTCAGCCGGTTTATACGGATATGTTCAGTGAACCCAAACTGTGGAACATTGAACATATTTCCCTGGCACAAAAGGCAGATCTTGCGTTGGTCGCACCGGCGACCGCGAATATCATTGCGAAGATGGCTGTCGGTCTTGCCGATGATTTTTTATCGACGGTATTACTGGCGGTTCAGAACCCTATCTTTATGGCACCGGCGATGAATCATGCCATGTACCATCACCCTGCAACGCAGCAGAATCTGGGGATTCTTCAGCAGCGGGGGATTCATTTGATTGGACCGGCCAGAGGCTTCCAGGCCTGCGGGACAGAAGGGGACGGCAGGATGAGTGAGCCCGGGGAGATCATCGCGTTTCTTCAGGATTTTATGTCAAGCCGACAAATGATGAAGGGCCAGAAAGTGCTGGTAACGGCAGGTGGTACCCGCGAGGAACTTGATCCGGTCAGATATCTTGGAAATTACAGCTCGGGCCGCATGGGCTATGCAATTGCTGAGGCGTTTGCTGAGGCAGGCGCACAGGTGACCCTGGTCAGCGGACCCTCGGATCTTCTGCCCCCATTCGGCGTGGAAACGGTCCGGATTATTTCAGCGGAAGAGATGTATGCGGAAGTTATGACACGATATGCGGAACAGGATATCGTCGTCAAAGCAGCTGCTGTTGCTGATTTTCGGCCTGCAATCCGCAATCAGCAAAAGATCAAGAAAGACGGAAAGTCTGTTATCCTGGAATTAGTACCGAATACAGACATCTTGTCAGCTTTGGGAGCTCGGAAGAAGCACCAGTACCTGGTTGGCTTTGCTGCTGAGACCCAAAATGTGATTGAAAACGGTCTGGAAAAGCTGAACCGTAAAAAGGCCGATATGCTTGTGGTCAATGATGTCACAGCATCAGGGGCTGGTTTTGGCACGGATACCAATATTGTTAGTTTTCTTTATCCCGATGGCAGAAAAATAGATCTGCCCAAAATGAGCAAGCTGGATGTTGCCAGAAAGTTGGTGCAAGAGATTGCCTTGGACAAAGGCATTGGATCAAAGGAGTGATTTTGAATGGGTTACAAATTATTCACCTCAGAATCTGTTACCGAAGGACATCCCGACAAAATATGCGACCAAATTTCGGATGCGATTCTTGATGCCGTTCTACGTCAGGACAGAGAAGCACGAGTCGCCTGTGAAACATCTGTGACAACCGGGCTGGTTCTGGTAAGCGGCGAGATTACCACGCATTGTTATGTGGATATTCCAAGAGTCGTAAGGGAAACCATCAGACAGATCGGATATACGAGAGCCAAGTATGGCTTTGACGCGGATACCTGTGCGGTGCTGACCTCGATTGGAGAGCAGTCCAGTGATATTGCCTTAGGCGTTAACAAAGCATTAGAAGCAAAAATATCCGAAGAAGACATCAGTGAAATCGGTGCAGGAGACCAAGGGATGATGTTTGGCTATGCGACAAACGAAACCGAAACATTCATGCCGGTGCCGATTGATCTTGCGCATAAACTGGCCCGCAGGCTAGCTGAAATCCGTAAGGCGGAAGTGCTGAACTATTTAAGACCTGACGGGAAAACGCAGGTTACCGTTGAATACGAGGACGGAAAACCCAAAAGAATCGATACGATTGTAATTTCGACCCAGCATCATCCTGAGGTTTCCCAGGAGCAGATCAAAAACGATCTTTTGGAGTATGTCGTAAGACCAGTGGTTCCATCTGAAATGCTGGATGAGAATACCCGTTATTATATCAACCCGACGGGTAGATTTGTGATTGGCGGGCCTCAGGGTGACGCAGGACTTACCGGCAGAAAAATTATTGTCGACACCTATGGTGGTATGGCTAGACACGGTGGCGGGGCGTTCTCTGGAAAAGATCCTACGAAGGTTGACCGGTCTGGGGCTTATGCCGCGCGCTATGTGGCCAAAAATGTTGTCGGAGCGGGCCTGGCTGATCGCTGTGAGATTCAGATCGCCTATGCGATCGGTGTTGCGCATCCTGTCTCTATTTCTGTTGAAACATTTGGGACGGGCAAGGTCAGTGATGATAAGATTATTGCACTGATTAATGAAACGTTTGATCTTCGTCCGGCTGCAATCATCAACACCCTGGATCTCCGCAGACCAATCTACAGACAGACTGCGGCCTACGGGCATTTTGGCCGCAATGACCTTGACCTCCCATGGGAGAAGCTTGATAAAGTTGAACAATTAAGGAAACTGGCCGGACGCTGAAACGTTGTTAAGCTTCCAATAAAAATAAGCTATAGCAGAGAAAAATCATTAGTATCAGTAGAAGAATAACAGACTGCAGAGGGTGTCGTGGGAATCCAGGGCATCCTTTTTGTTGATAAACAGGAAAAAAAACTTACAATTTTAAATTAAAAGTGCCATTTAAAAATACAGATTCAAATATGGATTATCTTGATATATAATATACCTATTGTTAGCAGTTAGCGTGTCAAAATAAGTTTAAGGCAGGAGGATGGTAGGATGACTCAGGATGAATTGCTACTTCATTTAAGAAAGACCATTGCACAGGTCTTAAAAGCTCCCTACTATAAGAAAAGACTGGCTGAGGTGGGTATCTATTATCCCGGTGATGTCAAATCCCTGGAGGATTTTCGGAAGATACCATTGACGGATAAAGAAGCGTTACGCCAGAATTATCCTTTTGGATTATTTGCCGAGCCATTGGAAAAGATGGTCAGAATCCATGCTTCCTCAGGGACAACGGGAAAACCGACCGTTGTAGGGTATACCCGTGAAGATATTCAGTTATGGGCCAAAATTGTGGCCAACGGTCTCAGAAGGGCCGGTATTACGTCCAATGACGTTGTTCAGGTTGCTTACGGCTATGGCTTGTTTACCGGCGGTATGGGACTGCATTACGGATGTGAAGAACTCGGGGCATTAGTCATTCCGATCTCCGGCGGCAATACCCAGCGTCAGCTGATGCTGATGCGTGACTTTGGAAGTACGGTTCTTTGCTGTACTCCGTCGTACGCACTTTATCTGGCAGACAGTCTGGAAGAAGAGGGTATGACCAAAGAAGACTTGAAACTAAGGGTCGGGATATTTGGCGCTGAGCCTTGGACAGAACAGATGAGAGCTGAGATTGAGACCAGACTTGGTATTCGGGCGCTTGATATCTATGGATTGAGTGAAACGATGGGACCCGGCGTTTCTCTAGAGTGCCTGAAGGGCGAAGGGCTGCATATCGATGAGAACTTCTACCCTGAGATTCTCGATAAAGACGGAAATGTTCTGCCGGAAGGAGAAACAGGAGAGCTCGTTCTTACCAGCTTTAACAAAATGGGTTTCCCCGGACTTCGCTATAGAACAAAAGATATTACCAGCATCACCTATGGAAGCTGTACCTGCGGCCACACCGGCTGGACGATGAAGAGAGTGTCGGCCAGAGTCGATGATATGCTGATCATTCGCGGTGTCAACGTCTTCCCAAGCCAGATTGAAGAGGCAATCCTGTCGGTAGGTGGAATCGAACCGCATTATCTGATTGTTGTGGATCGTGAGGGTAATCTCGATACTCTTGAAGTGCAGATTGAGGTGAATGCGGCAAGCTTCAACGATGAGATCCGAGAACTCGAAGAGCTCCAGCAAAGGCTTCAAACTAAAATACATGAGATCCTTAATATTGCAGCCAGGGTGCGTCTTGTCGAGCCTAAGAGTATCCCGCGCAGCGAAGGAAAAGCGAAACGTGTAATTGATAAACGCAAGGAAAAACAATTAAGCTAAATTCTCCTAAATGAAAAAAATAAAGGGGGAAAAATATATGTTACAACTGTCAATTTTTTTGGAAAATGCCCAGGGCCGTCTGGCAGACGCACTGAATACTTTAGCTGACCTTCAGGTCAATATCCGCGCGCTGTCCCTTGCTGACACCAAAGATTACGGTGTACTCAGGATTATCGTGGAGAATCCGGAAGAAGTTGCGGAGAAACTCCGGGAGCGCAATTGTGTCGTCAAGATTACCCAGGTTTGGGTGCTAAAAGTTCCCGATAGTCCGGGAGGTCTGGCTGGACAACTGAACAAGCTTGTTGCCGAGGGAGTGAACGTTGAATATATGTATGGTTTTGTGGAAAAGGAAAACGAGCAGGCCCAGGTCGTTCTAAGAGTCAGAGATGCTGAAATCATGCAGGCTGCGATGGACAAACTTGCGCTCAAATGAAGAAAGAAGAAAGTAAGCGATCAAACACAGCATTAAAATAGCATTAAAATATAATAATAGGATGAAAAAAACCTGTTTCCTTATAAAAAATAAGGAAACAGGTTTTTTGTATAATCCGTTCTGGTATTTAGGAAAATAAATTTAGTACCTTTGAAAATTTGTTTTTGGAGGATGATATGCAGGACTTCATCGCGACTTACACCAGCCAAAGAAAAAAACTGGAGACCCGAAAATATCTGCTCGATAATATCACCTATCATCTTGCACCGCTACTTATCGCATCCAAACCGGCTGAGTTACTTACATTTACTACTGCCATCAAAAAAGATGTGCTGGAGACCTGGGATCAAATCAAAGATAGGCTTCATCCCTATGTGACGGTTCAGGAAATTGTCAGGAATAAAGCTTCTGTCAGCATATTATTTTATATTGCAGACAGACTGTCTTCAATACTTCAAATCCCTGAAAACCAGCATTTCTTAAGATCACTGGGCTATTTCGGGGAGATGGATCAGGATACGGCAATCCAGGCTTTAAAACAAAAATGGCTTATTGGGACTTTTCCGCACGAAATCGGACTATTTTTGGGCTTCCCACTGGATGATGTGGCAGATTTCATCTATTTTCCCGATAAAAAACCTCTGCTAATCGGTTATTGGAAGGTCTACCATTCTCCTGAGAAAGCCAGGAGAATATTCCGGGAATACAACGAGGCCAGACATGCATACATCCGATACATGCTCGACGGGAACAAAAGTGAGGACTTTTTGAAACGCATGGGCGGGAACGGGTTGAAAGGATCGTCAATATAATAAGCTAAAGAATGATTTGCCATGGCTGTCAGGAGGAATTGGGATGTTTAGTTACCAGAAACGTTTACTATATCCGGTTTATGTTGAGCAGAAAAATGAGAAGCTGGCATGGACCCTATTGGAACATATCGGCGGAAAAGACGGGGAGTTTACTGCCTTTACACGTCACATGTATCAACGCCTGCATGTGACCAATCCATATATTCGTGATCTTTTGGGCATGATTGCTTCGGAAGAGCTTGCGCATATGGAGATGATTGCAGTTGCAGTCAGAAAGCTTGGTCTTACTGATTTGCCACTTACTAATTCCAGGAAGGAGTCCTGGAATATAGAATATGTTGAGAAAAGTACGGATATTAACGAGATGCTCAAAATCAATGAAGAAGCGGAGATCAGGGCCAAGAGACTGTACCTGCGGCATCTCACGCTGACTGAGGACACTTCACTAAAGAAAATGCTCAAGTTCTTAGTCGACAGGGAAGAAGTTCATCAAAGATTGCTAAAAAAAAGCGGTGTCTTAGTGGCTCAGGAAGCGAGTAATGAGCAGTTCTCGACGCTAATTCATGAATATAAAATGAGTTTGCGCGTAATGAAGTAACAAATTCTCGCTTGGTCAATAAACTATGAGGGGATCATTATGTTATAGGGGAGAGGAAAATGAGTATTGCTATTACCAAAATGAATTACGGTAAACTTGTTGTCGGAATTGATGCGGAGGTTGAGCTCAAAAACGGTAAAAACCGCAGGGGAATCAATTTTGACAACGCAGCAACGACGCCGCCTTTTGTTTCAGTGCTCCAGGAAATCAGCAACTTTGCACCGTATTATTCGTCAATTCACAGGGGGGCCGGCTACAAGTCCAAATTGTCTTCGGAAAAATATGAAAATGCCAGGAAAACAGTGATGGATTTTGTGGGCGCAGACCACAAAAGGGATGTGGTGATCTTTGTTAAGAATGCCACAGAAGCTATCAATAAAGTGGCATTCAGATTGTCACAGGATGTGGATCCATACATAAAAAGTGTTATCCTTTCCACTTCCATGGAACATCATTCCAATGACCTTCCTTGGCGGGAAAAGTATGAGGTCGACTATATTGAGGTCGATGAATGCGGCAGGCTAATTTTTAACGATTTTATTGAAAAGCTGGAAAAATATAAAGGCCGGGTCAAGCTGGTAACTGTAGCCGGAGCTTCAAATGTAACAGGTTATGTCAATCCTGTACATCGAATTGCTGAATGGGCTCATAAATATGGTGCCAAGGTCATGGTTGACGGATCACAGCTGCTTCCACATCAGCCGTTTGATACGAAGCCTTCCGCTTCCAGCAAGCATATTGATTTTCTTGTGTTCTCCGCACATAAGATGTATGCGCCTTTTGGGACTGGCGTTCTGATTGGTCCCAAAGACTTTTTCCTGAAGGGAAGCCCTGACTATCAGGGCGGAGGAACAGTCAAAGCTGTGACCCGTGATTTGGTAATCTGGAATGATCCTCCTTCCAAAGATGAGGCTGGAACGCCCAACTTAATGGGTGTGCTGGCCTTGGCCGCAAGTATAAAAACCTTAACTGCAGTCGGGATGCGAAATGTGTACAAGCATGAAAAAAACCTGACATCCCAACTGATTCAGGGACTAAAAAAAATAGACTGTATCGACATCTATTGTGCAGAAGATCAAAGTCAGGAGCGCGTCGGGATTGTTCCGTTTAATATGAAGGGCGTTTATCATGAGAAACTGGCGGATATATTAGCCGGAGAAGCCGGCATTTCTGTCAGAAGTGGGTGTTTTTGCGCGCATCCTTACGTCCAAAAGCTCATGAAAGTCGAACCAGCCATCTTAAGCGCAGTTGCAGATCATCTACCGGAAAACAGACCCGGGATGGTCAGAGTCAGTTTTGGTTTATACAATGAACCTCACGAAGTTGGCAGGCTGCTGGAAGTATTGCAGGAAATTGCCAAAGACAGGAGACGCTATTTGAAAATGTACAGTTGAGGTAGTCAAGCCTGCATAAAGATAAGCACCATTACCGAGAATAAAAACATACATCAAGAAGGGTGGTGCTTATCATGGAAAAAGAGAAGAAGCTCAGCCTGATTTTGTTCAGCGGGGATTATGACAAAGCGATGGCTGCCTTGATCCTGGCTAATTCAGCCAGGGAGCTTAACATGAAAGTCAGTATTTTTTTCGCTTTCTGGGGTCTTTGTCTGATACGCGACCCAGAAAAAATGTCTTTGGAAGACAAAACGGTTTATGAAAAAATGATGGAACTTACTGCGCCAAGGGGTCCGGAGGACCTGCCGCTTTCCCGGATGAATATGGCTGGTATTGGAAAAGCCATGCTGAAACAAATGATGGAAGACCAGGACGCACCCGATCTTTCCGCTTTTCTGAAAGGAGCACAAAAAAAGGGGGTAAGCTTTTACATATGCAAGCTTTCCCTTGAGATCATGGGTTTTACACTTGAGGAAATGATTCCGGATGTCAAAATTATGACAGCGAAAGACTATTTGCAGGATGCCCTGGAAGCGGACATAGAGCTTTTTATCTAAACTGTTTATCAGGCTTCTTCCTTTACACTGTTTTTCTTAAAGATGTTTTATATCTTCGGTATCCGGTATTCGTTCTCTGTATTATCCGCATCAATCACAGTCATATATTCGTGCTGGTTACTGTTCGTTGTTTTATTCCATGTTCCTTGGCTGAAGGTATTTGCTTCGGGTGTGGTGGTCTTCTTCTTACCAAAAAATTTCTGATTGATGACGCTGGCGGCAATCCCAATGGCCAAGATAAGAAAAAAAAACCAGGAAGCTATTACTGCCAGACAAATCATCCCAAAAGCAAAAATGGAATATAGAAGATATTTTAATAAATCAGGCATTATTTATCACCTCTGACTATTATTATAAGCAGTAAGCTTAAGATATGATTAATGCAGATTAAACGATTGATGAACAGAATAAACCATACGCTTATTAACAAATCTCTAAGGTGAATTTAATCAATTCCGGATATTGTAAGGTTTAGGAAACAAATGTTTTGGCGAATGGAGTCATGAATCTGACTTGACAGCGTGAAGAAAGAATATCCTAGAAAGTAAAATTATGCTAAAATGAGCAAAGAAAGGGGGGTGTGGATTTGGATGTTTTTGTCGGGATTTCTCTTTCCCTGATTATTGTAGGAATCATTCTGGTTATTCTGGAAATATTCATTATTCCAGGCTTTGGCGTCTCTGGAATCATCGGGCTTTTGATGATGATCGGCGGAGTATTTTTAGTGGCTGATTCGTTCGCCGAGGGTGTCGTGTATCTTCTGATTGTACTTATTGTCTCAGGGCTGCTGATCTATATCGGATATAAAACGGGTCGGCTGAAAAAACTCTGGCGCAAGGTAGCTTTGGGGGAAAAGCAGAGAACCGAAGAAGGCTTCGTAGCACCCAAAACAGATTATATACACTATCAGGGGAAAACCGGAAAAGCCCTGACCCTGCTCCGTCCGGCAGGCACAGCGCAGATTGAAGGAGAACGGGTCGACGTCGTCACAGATGGAAGTTTCATTCCAAAAGATTCTGTGATCAAGGTCATCGCGGTTGAGGGTACAAGAATCATTGTGAGTAGGGAAGAAAATGAATAGGAGGTCATAAACATATGACAACGGCACTAGTTACAACGGTAATGCTGATTATGCTGCTTTTGATTATTCTGATGGTGCTCTTTACGTTTATTCCGGTCGGTCTTTGGATTTCGGCTTTGGCAGCCGGTGTTAATATCGGTATATTTACACTGATCGGGATGAGACTCAGGCGGGTTGCCCCGATCAGGATTGTGAACCCATTGATTAAAGCCCATAAAGCCGGTCTGGGGCTTACCCCGTCACAGCTTGAGGCCCATTACCTTGCCGGAGGTAATGTCGACAAGGTCGTTAACGCATTAATTGCTGCGGAAAGAGCCGCAATTCCCTTAAAATTCGAGAGAGCCGCGGCGATCGACCTGGCAGGACGTGATGTATTGCAGGCTGTACAAATGTCTGTCAATCCGAAAGTGATCCAAACACCCGTGGTGTCTGCGGTTGCTCAGAATGGGATTGAATTAAGAGTCATAGCAAGGGTTACCGTAAGAGCCAATATTGACCGTCTGGTCGGCGGCGCAGGCGAAGAAACGATCATCGCGCGCGTCGGTGAAGGGATTGTCACAAGTATCGGTAGTTCTGCTTCCCATGCCAATGTCCTCGAAAATCCGGACGTGATATCTCAGGCTGTATTGAATAAAGGATTGGATTCCGGAACTGCTTTTGAGATCTTGTCGATTGATATTGCGGATGTCGATGTCGGCAAAAATATTGGGGCGCAGCTGCAGACAGATCAAGCCGAAGCAGATAAGCGTATTGCCCAGGCCAAAGCGGAGGAGCGCAGAGCGATGGCGGTAGCGAGGGAACAGGAAATGAAAGCGTCCGTTCAGGAAATGAGAGCCAAAGTCGTAGACTCTGAAGCCGAAGTTCCGCTGGCATTGGCCTCAGCTTTAAAGGAAGGACGCCTTGGCGTTATGGATTATTACAATCTGCAAAACGTGATTGCGGATACCCGTATGCGGGATAATATTGCTGTCACAGCCAAAGGAGATGAACCGGAAACGACGATACCCAAGAAGTAGGTGATGGTCAGTGGATATCATAACATTTATCATTATTGCGGTTGTAATTTACAGCTTCTTTGCCAATAAAGACAAGCCTCCGCAACGCAGACCTGTTAGGCCGGAGGACAACAGGCCGTTGTCCGAACCTCTAACAGCCGAGATGGACAGGGAAACTTTTCGGACGGAAAGAAAGAAAAAAAGAAATCTCTTCGAAGATCTGGAAAGACAGCTCAGGGAATCTGTAGAAAAGGCTGAGAAAGAGCTGCAGGTTGGACCGTATGGATCAACCGTCAAGAAAAAGGCTGCTGCCTCTCCAGCTTCTGCTTCTTCAGTTCCGCGAAAAGCTAAAACCGTCCAAAAAACAGGAAATAAATGGGGAGAAGAAGGTCGATCGGACTATGACCGGTATGTTTCAAATGAGGGAACCCAGGGTACTGAAGGTATTGGCGGTGTTGAAGGAGCCGCAGACCAGGAAGGGACTTGGGGATCCGAAGGTAGTGATTATACCAACAGAAAGATCACACCGGGAGATCAAATTTCTCAAAAAAGAGCGGCCTTTGGTCTTAATTTATCATCTTCGGAAGTAATGCGTGGCGTTATCTGGGCTGAGGTCCTAAAGGAACCAAGGGCTAGGAGAGCATTTCCGCGTAGATAAATAAGACAATAATTATTGATATACAACAAAAAATAGAATGAAGAAAATCAAATCAAGAGAAATTAAGAGAGTTTATGAACATACAGATATTTGGAATCAAAAAGTGTTTTGATACAAAAAAAGCGGAACGCTGGTTTAAAGAGCGCCGCATTCGATATCAGCTCATAGATCTGGACCAAAAGGGATTAAGCAAAGGAGAACTGCAGAGTGTTAAAGCAGCGGTGGGTCTAAACAGCCTGTTTAATACCGGAGGCAAGGACTATTTGCGCTTAAATCTGGACAAAATCAGTAGTTCAATTGTCAGAGAAGAATTATTGCTGAACAATCCCGGTCTTTACCGGACACCAATCGTCCGTAACGGCAAACAGGCTACAGTAGGGTATGTCCCTGAAGTTTGGGAATTATGGGTTAGTAACGAACCATAACAAACCTTATGGGTTAATCTTGGTAAGTGCTTGGAGCAGGCTGTCCATCTCCTCGTCACTGCCGATGCTGACGCGTAGGTAATTGTCGATTTTGGGCTGGCGGAAGTACCTGACCAAAATGCCCTGCTGTCGGAGTGCGGTGAAGACCTCTTCAGCCTTGAGCACGGGGTGGGATATGAAAATGAAATTTGCTTGTGATGGAATCACTTGCCAGCCCATTTGCCTGAGTACCGGAACGATCCTTTCCCTCGTTTGCATCACTTTTTGTCTCGTGACTTGGAAGTAGGACTCATCCTTCATGGCTGCGATTGCTCCGGCCATGGATAAGCGGTCCAATGTATAGGAATTAAAGGAATTTTTGATCCGGCTCAAGCCTTCCATCAGCTCATCCTGACCCAGAGCAAAGCCAACTCTTAAGCCTGCCAGAGACCGGGACTTGGACAATGTCTGGATTACCAGCAAATTGGGGTACTTCTCAATAAGCGGAATGGCAGTTTCACCGCCGAAATCAATATAGGCCTCATCAACGATGACTACCTTATCCATATTATGGATAAGGATTTTTTCTATCATTTCGGGCGTCACATAGTTGCCGGTAGGGGCATTGGGGTTCGGAAAGATGACTCCGCCTTCCGAACCGTAGAAATCAGGCGGGTATAAAGAAAACTCTTCTCTCAGCGGGACCAGCCGGTAGTCCAGCTGAAATAAATTAGCATAGACCGGATAGAAACTATAGGTAACATCCGGGAACAGGATCGTGCGGCCCGGATCAAAAAAAGCCATAAACGCAAAAGCCAGGATTTCATCCGAACCGTTTCCAACAAATACCCACTCCTTTTTCAGGCCATAATATTCGGCTACGGCCTGGCGCAAGTCCTCACCGCCCGGATCGGGGTATAACTTCAGTTTCTCATTTGCGGCTTCTTTGATCGCTTCGAGGACCAAGGGAGAAGGCGTATAGGGACATTCGTTCGTGTTCAGCTTGATATATTTTTTGTCTTTCGGCTGTTCTCCCGGTACATACGGTTTTTGACCAGCCGCAATTTTGCTCCAGTATTTGCTCATTCGCTCACTCACTCTTTTCCATAAAAAAATAAACCGTAGATTTTCCTTCATTTCTAAGTAAAAAAATAAGACGTTGAGTAGATTATATCCCGAGTATATCGGGCCTGCAAGCCAATTCTGGATTATTCTTTTTAAACGGAGGCACAGGATTAAAGATTTTTTACAATTATACTTGACATCGGTTCAATACTTTAATAAATTAAAGTGTGAAAGAGATAACCCGGAGGTAAGTCATCATGCTGAGTGACGAAAGGATCAGGGATACCCTGACCGATTCTCTTATTGAAGCGATCCTTCTGCTCAAAACGAAAGAGGAATGTTACAGCTTCTTTGAAGATTTGGCTACGGTAGCGGAGATCAAGGCCCTCGCGCAGCGGCTGGAAGTCGCCCGTATGCTGGAGGAAGACGTGACCTATTCCAGGATTGCTGAAGTTACCGGAGCAAGCTCTGCCACCATCAGCAGGGTCAAACGTTGTTTGAACTATGGCGCTGACGGTTACAAGATGGTTCTCGAACGAATGGAGAAAAATAAAAAAAATAAGAGCTTTCAGAAAAATGAGGTGCAATAATTATGGAACGTTCATCATTAGGGCTTAAAATTCCGGAGGGGATGATCGATCTTCTGCCGGCTGAATTAGCACAGCTGGAGGAGTTGGAAGGAAAAGCAATCAGTGTATGCAAAAATTGGTCTTATCAGAAAGTTGCGACACCCGGACTCGAATATCGGGCCTGTGTCGAGCCTGACGCAGACAAGGATGACCATTTATATAAGTTCTTTGACAAAAACGGTCATACGCTCGTATTAAGACCGGAATTCACAACCCCGATTGCCAGGATGGTTGCCACAAGACAGAAAGGCGGACAATTTCCGCTGCGGTTCTGTTACAGTGGTGATGTTTACAGGAATGATTCCGCCCGTTACCGGGAATTCAGGCAGGTGGGCGTTGAACTGATCGGCTCGGACAATGACATTGCAGACGCTGAAGTTATTGCGCTGGCTGTAGAAATCATGAAGACACTCAAAATCAGAAATTTTCAACTGAACCTTGGGCACAACGGGATTTTCTCGGGACTAGCCGAAGAGATGAGGTTTGAAACCAAAGTGAGGGAGGAACTGGAAGACGGTATAGCACGTAAGGACATGGTAAAACTTGAAAAAATCGTTTCTTCCAACGACTTGCCCGAGCCGGCGAAAGAACTTCTTCTATCCCTGCCTCATCTGACCGGGAAAGAAGAAGTCCTGGATAAGCTTCAAAACTGGACGCATATTAAGCCGATCGGAAAAGCTGTGGAATCTTTACGGACCATCTATTTGTATTTAAAGGAATTCGGCGTTCAGGACTACGTATCCCTGGACCTTGGAATCTTAAGAGGATTCTCCTATTATACAGGCGCAATCTTTGAAGGTTATCTTCCGGGAATCGGCGTTCCGCTGATTGAAGGAGGACGTTATGATGGTCTCTATGCAGATTTTGGAATGGATTACGGCGCAACAGGTTTTGCGGTTAATCTCGGCCTTATGCTCGAGAAGGCTGCAGATTTTGAATTGGATAAGGCCGATGTTTTGGTTTACGGGCAATCCCCCGGAGCTGTGATCAAACGCTGCCGGGAGCTCAGAAAAAGCGGCAAAAAAGTTGAGATGGCCCTCGGATTCCTGACGGACGCCGATGCCAGAAACCTGGCTTCCAGCCGCGGAATTGCGCTGCTGGAGAAGATTGAGAGCAATAAATAAGTGTCATTTAACATCGTTAGCAATTAATTTAAAAGGCCATTGGTCTAATCATCAATCTTTGGAAGGGGCTTTGTATTGTGCCGAAAAATTATTTAACCATAGCGCTGCCAAAAGGAAAATTACTGACGGATTCAGTGGCGCTTCTGACTGAAGCGGGGCTGGACTGCAGATCGGTAGAAAATGATTCCCGTAAACTGCTGTTTGATCTTCCTGGATCAGAGGCGAGGATTATCATTTGCCGCCCGACGGATATTCCCACTTATGTAGAACAGGGAGCGGCAGATATCGGTTTCGTCGGCAAGGATACCGTAATCGAACAAAACAAAGATGTTGCTGAACTGGTTGACTTAAAATTCGGGTATTGCCGCTTTGTTGTGGCGATGCCGGAGGAAAACCTGCCGCAGAAGCTGCCTGACGGACAATATGACCTGAGCGTGCTAAACCAAAAGAGAGCTGCAACCAAGTTCCCGAGAGTTGCCCAACTGTTCTTCAATGAGCACGGTATGCAGGTTACACCGATCAAACTGCATGGCAATATTGAACTTGCTCCCCGGGTGGGTCTGGCTGAGATGATTGTGGATATTGTCTCAACCGGTAAGACCTTAAGAGAGAATAATCTGGCCGAGGTCGCCCAGATCCTTGAAGCTACGAGCAGAATGATTGCCAATCGCGTGTCCTATCGGGTAAAATACGAACGTATTCAGGGGCTTGCAGAAAAAATGAGAGTCCTTGTCCAGCAGTACGACTGATATTGCCAAAGGAGGTTTAGACGATGAAGACTGTACAAAAAATTGAGGATATTGACCTGAAAACGCTTATTAATAAATCCTACGGCAATGACCGTGACTTGGAAGAAAAAGTGGCAGGAATCCTGCAAAAGGTGCGTGAACAGGGTGATGAAGCCATTTATGACTTGACTGCCGCGTTTGACGGGGTTGACCTGAAGGCCTCGGGACTTCGGGTCACCGACCAGGAGATATGGGAAGCTTATAAAAAAGTAGATGATGAGTACCTGGAAGCAATCAGTCAGGCGATCAACAACATTAGAACCTACCACGAAAAGCAAAAAAGGGTTTCCTGGTTTGATACTGCCGAAGACGGCAGTATCCTTGGCCAAGTCATTCGCCCTTTGCAGCGGGTCGGGGTCTATGTTCCGGGGGGAACAGCAGCTTATCCATCTTCCGTTCTGATGAATGCGCTTCCGGCAGCCGTGGCTGGAGTCGAGGAGATCGTCATGGTTTCTCCGCCGCTGAAAGATGGAAGCCTTTTGCCGGAGGTACTGGTCGCTGCCGCGGAGTGCGGTGTCAAAGAGATCTATAAGGTCGGAGGCGCCCAGGCGGTCGCTGCTCTTGCTTTCGGCACAGCATCGATTGCCCCTGTGGATAAGATTACAGGGCCCGGCAATATTTTTGTAACCCTTGCTAAGAAAATGGTCTATGGAACCGTAGATATCGATATGCTGGCCGGACCGAGCGAGATCCTTATCCTTGCGGATGAAAGCGCTGTCCCGGAGGAGCTGGCGGCAGACCTGCTTTCGCAGGCTGAACATGACAGGCTTGCCTCAGCAATTCTCGTTTCACCGTGTTCCGATTTGCTGGAAAAGACGGTGCTTGAGGTGGAGCGCCAGCTTGAAGCACTGCCGCGGGCTGAAATTGCCAGGGATTCCTGGGATACTTACGGGGCTGCAATTCTGGTCAGGGATATTCAGGAAGGGATAAACCTTGTCAACCGCATTGCCCCCGAACACTTTGAACTCGCTGTGCAGGAACCGTTCGCCTGGCTGGGCAAGGTGAAAAATGCCGGGGCGGTGTTCCTGGGGAGATATACACCGGAACCGGTCGGTGATTATTTTGCGGGACCAAACCATATCCTGCCGACCGGGGGAACCGCCCGCTTTTACTCTGTCCTTGGCGTCGACACCTTTGTTAAAAGAATAAGTGTAATCAACTATTCCGAAGAAGCTTTGCAAAGGGATACCGCCCAGATTGCATACCTTGCCCGCAAAGAAGGGCTGGAAGCACATGCCAGGGCTGTAGAGGTCAGACAGAAGAAGCTTTGAAATCGTGATAGCGGAAGAACAGTAAATTCATGTATAATATAAAAATAAGGTTAATAAGGGGGCCTATAGAGTGAGGAGTGCCAATCTAAGCAGAACAACCCTGGAGACGGAAATAACACTGGCGCTGGCCATTGACGGCAGCGGTAGAGTAAGCGTAGATACCGGGATCGGTTTTTTTGACCACATGCTTGATGCCTTTTGCCGGTTTGCCCATTTTGATCTGGAGATTGAAGCCGGGGGGGACCTGAAAGTTGACCAGCACCATTTGGTGGAAGACTGCGGGATCGTTCTTGGACAGGCGATGAAAGAAGCGCTTGGGGACAAGTCCGGAATTGAGAGGGTCGGGGACTGCCTGTTTCCGATGGATGAAGCCCTGGTTCAGGTTGCTGCAGATATTTCCAACCGCGGGTTCTTGGTCTGGAAAGTAGATTGCCCGGAAGGGATGGTCGGTGATTTCCCTGTAGAGATGGCGGAAGAATTTTTTCGGGCCCTGGCGACGAATGCCGGCATCACGCTGCATATAGGCATGCTGGACGGAAAAAACAGGCACCACATTCTCGAGGCTGTATTCAAAGCCGCGGGCAGGGCCCTTGGACTTGCTGTAAGGAAAAGCAGTCTTGTTGACGGTGTGCCCTCTACCAAAGGGAGCTTATAGAATAGACCTATTATTCTATTCTAATTGTATGGTTGACAAGGTACTAACTGATAAAATAGTCCGTGTAATTACTGGAGGACATCATTAGAATGATAGGCATAGTAGACTATGGACGCGGAAATCTACGAAGTGTGGAAAAGGCGTTTGAAAAACTTGGATTTTTAGCGGAGATCATAGAATCTCCGGAGAAGCTGACCGGTACGGACGGAGTTATTCTTCCTGGAGTCGGCGCTTTCGCTGATGCCATGGATGAGCTCGCCAAAGGCGGCTGGCTTGACCCTTTAAAACAATATGTACAAAGCGGCAAACCTTTTCTGGGCATTTGCCTCGGCATGCAGCTGCTTTTTGAGGTTGGTGAGGAGCATGGAGAACATAGCGGTCTTGGTTTTCTGAAAGGCCGGGTGGTCAAATTCCCGCCGGGCTTGAAGATTCCGCATATGGGATGGAATAAGCTAAATGTTATCAGACAGAACATGCTTTGTAATGATATTCCGAACCATTCTTATTTCTATTTTGTCCACTCTTATTTTGCTCAGCCGGCCGATCAGGACTACATTGCCGGGACCAGCGATTATGGACTGGAGTTTCCTGCCCTGGTCGGCAAAGACAATGTCTGGGGTGCACAGTTCCACCCGGAGAAGTCCAGCCCCTGGGGTCTGGTCATGCTCGATAATTTTGGGAAATGGGTGAAAAATCAATGATCATATATCCGGCGATTGATTTAAAAGACGGCAAAGTTGTCCGTCTCCTGCAGGGTAGAATGGAGGATGCAACCGTATACTCCGATGACCCTGCAGGGGTGGCGGCCGATTTCATGGACAGAGGGTCAAAGGTTCTGCATATCGTCGACCTGAACGGGGCATTTTCCGGAAAGCCCGTAAACGATGAAGCCATTCGGGATATTGTAAAGAATGTTTCGTTGAAGATTCAGGTGGGCGGTGGTATCCGGACACTGGCCAGGATCGAGGAACTGCTGGATTTAGGTGTATCAAGGGTCATACTCGGGACGGTCGCGGTAAGGGATCCGGAGCTTGTGACAGAGGCTGTTCGCAGGTATGGCGATCAGATTATTGTCGGGATCGATGCCAAAGACGGCATGGTCGCGGTTCAGGGATGGGCGGAAAGCACCGGCCTCAAAGCTGAGGATCTCGGTAAAGCGATGAAGCAAGTCGGCGTTTCCCGGATTGTCTTCACCGACATTTCCAGGGACGGAATGCTTGGCGGTCCGAACATTGCCAGCACGGTCAGGATGGCCGAGACGACCGGACTTAAGGTGATTGCATCCGGCGGTATTTCCGCGTTGGACGATCTGGATAAACTGAAGGCGGAGGCTGACCGTGGAATAGCGATTGAAGGTGCTATTGTCGGAAAGGCTATCTATTCAGGCGCTTTCACGCTGGAAGAGGCACTGCGGGTGATCGCCTAGAATATAATTTCTATTTAACTTTTACTTATATCTCATAGATTAAGTCGCGTAATGGACAGCCAGCGCCAAGTGGAGCAAGGCGACGGTACAGGAAGTACATAGGGTCGAATACGTCACGGATAACATGGTATTCGACAAGAAGCACGGAATTTTGTGTCAAGACACAACGACCGAAAGCGGCCCTCCATTACGGTGACCTACCCAAGCAAAAGGAGCAAAATAAATGCTTGCCAAACGAATTATACCTTGCCTCGATGTGCATGATGGCCGGGTAGTTAAAGGAACGAATTTTATTCACCTGCGGGATGCGGGAGACCCTGTGGAACTTGCTTCGCTGTACGATCGCGAGGGTGCCGATGAACTTGTATTTTTGGATATTTCAGCTTCTGCCGAAGGCCGTGAAACCATGGTCGATGTCGTCCGAAGGACTGCTGAGAAAGTGTTTATTCCCTTTACCATCGGCGGGGGCTTAAGAACGATTGAGGATATCCGGAGAATGCTGCGTGCCGGAGCAGATAAAGTCTCCTTAAATACGGCTGCTGTTCAAAATCCGGAATTGATCGAACAAGGGGCTCTCACATTCGGCAGCCAGTGCATTGTTGTCGCAATCGATGCCCGCAAAGTCGGAGAGGGCCGTTGGGAAGTGTATACGCACGGAGGCCGTAAACCGACCGGGACAGATGTACTGGAATGGGCCCGGAAAGTTGAAGAACTTGGGGCAGGTGAAATCCTGCTGACTTCGATGGATCGTGACGGAACCAAAGAGGGCTATGATAACGAACTGAACCGGTTGGTAAGCAGGGCTGTGACCATTCCATTAATTGCGAGCGGAGGAGTCGGAAACCTGAAACATATGGCGGAAGGTCTGACGGAGGGGGAAGCGGATGCTGTCTTAGCCGCGTCGATTTTTCATTACAGGGAGTACAGCATCAAAGAGACAAAAGATTATCTGGCCGGAAAAGGCATACCCGTTCGAAGATAATCTTAAGAAATTGATAATCGCAGGAAAAAAAGCAAATTGGGATATTAAAAAAGGAGTCAACCAAGATGAACAGTAGATTTGAGTCAGGGTGTATCGATATTTCCAAAACCGTACAGGCTGTGAAGTGGGATGAAAAAGGTCTTGCTCCGGCCATTGCCCAGGATGCCGAAAGTGGAGAAGTGCTAATGCTCGCCTACATGAATCAGGAAGCACTGAAAAAAACGCTGACTGAAGGCAAAGCGTGTTATTTCAGCCGCAGCAGAAACCAGCTCTGGGTCAAGGGAGAAACTTCAGGTCATTACCAGGAAATCGTCGATATCCGGTTTGACTGTGACCGCGATACGATTCTTCTGAAAGTCAAACAAACTGGAATGGCCTGCCATGAAAACTATTACTCCTGTTTTCACTACCTGCCAGGATCTGAAACGTGCTGCGGCCAACCGAATACCAAACCTACTGTCTCTCTGGGTAGAACTTTGGAAATGCTCGCCGAAGTCATCAAGCAGAGAAATATCGAGAGGCCGGAAGGTGCCTATACGACCTATCTCTTTGCCAAAGGGATCGACAAAATCTTGAAAAAAATCGGTGAGGAATGTGCGGAAGTCATCATTGCCGCTAAAAACAATTCACTCAGTGAGATCCGCTATGAAGCTTCCGATCTGCTGTACCACCTGCTTGTCATGCTGGAAGACAGAAACGTACCTTTATCTGAGATTGCCGAAGAGCTCAATTCAAGAAGAAAATAAATTTATATTTCACAAGGATGCTTAGAATACTGGGTATTATCCTGTTGATGGGGGATGAGTTAAATGGATCATCAATATTGTCCAAGATGTCAACTCTTGCAGCCAATGGCATTGACTGAAACAGTAAGAGAAGAAAAAAACGGGGACCGTACAGTGAAGATCAAAACCATCAGCTATTCTTGCACAGCCTGCAATACATTTGTTCAAAGTGAAGATGTCGTAATGCCTGCTAAGGGAGAAAAAGCATGAACGAAAAAGTAATGAAGACCATCACATTGCCGCGTTTGAACAGGCTGAGCCCTTCCCTCGAAAGTACTGCGTTAAAGATCATGGAAGAATCTGGAGAACTTGCTCAGGCGATCGGAAAATTCCGTGGCTTAAACGGAGAGGCGCTGCGGGTGGAAGAGGCAGAAGCGATGCAGATGGTCGCCAAGGAGCTGATGGATGTTGCTCAGACTGCGGTCACCATGATGTTCGTTCTGGAAGAGCATTACGGGATTGATCTCAATGAGGTTCTGACATCGCATCTCAGCAAATTGAAAAATAAAGGATATTGCGATTAATCTCTTATAATTAATCTAATTATTTTTCTCGAACACCCGTTCTCCTTTTACTTCTTATGTGGTAAAATAAGGATAATGTTTTTGTGTTGGCCATAAACGTTTATATTTGAAGATTTTAATTTGGAAATGACAGAAAGGTGATCTTATCAATGTATTATCTTAAGGACCTGAACCCTGTCCAACGGGAAGCAGTTGAAAGCGGAGAGGGTCCTCTTCTTATTTTAGCCGGGGCCGGTTCAGGCAAGACAAGAGTATTGACTTACAGGATCGCTCATCTGGTAGCCAAAGGCGTTAATCCCTGGAACATTCTTGCGATCACGTTTACGAATAAGGCTGCTAAAGAGATGAGAGACCGTGTTCTTGCGCTGGTAGGCAGTGAGGGCGAGGGACTCTGGGTAGCGACCTTTCATTCTACCTGCGTGCGGATCTTAAGGCGGGAAATCAATATCCTGCCGGAATATTCCCGGAGCTTTGTGATCTATGATTCCGGGGATCAGCTGACAGTACTCAAGGAGTGTCTCAAAGAACTAAATCTTGATGATAAGAAGTTTGCGCCGCGGGCTGTTTTGGCGACGATCAGTGATGCTAAAAACAAGCTTTTAGGGCCTGATGCTTTTGCTGCGGAGGCCAGAGATTTCTTTACCGAAAAAGCGGCTGAGGCCTACCGCCTATACCAGAGAAAGCTTTCCGGCAATAATGCCCTGGATTTTGATGACATCATCATGCTGACAGTGAAAATATTCAGGGAAAACCCGAATGTCCTAAGCTACTATCAGGAGAAATTCCGCTACATCCTCGTCGATGAGTACCAGGATACCAATCATGCCCAGTATATTCTGATCAAGCAGCTGGCCGCGTGCTACCGTAACCTTTGCGTCGTCGGGGACGACGATCAGTCCGTCTACGGCTGGAGAGGTGCCGATATCCAAAATATCCTGGATTTTGAAAGAGACTACCCGGAAGCCAAAGTATTGAAGCTGGAGCAGAATTACCGTTCGACTCAGAAGATACTGCGGGCTGCTAACGAAGTCGTCAGTAATAATGATAACCGCAAAGGGAAATCCCTCTGGACAGAAAATACAGAAGGAGAGGAAATTGTTCTCTTTAAAGCAACAGATGAGCATGACGAAGCCCGCTTTGTGACCGGAAAAATTCGTGATCTGGCTGATACAGAAGGCAGACCGTATAACGATTTTGCGATACTGTACCGTACGAATGCCCAGTCCAGGGTGCTGGAAGAACACCTCATGAAGGAAAGCATACCCTACAGGATATATTCCGGGGTTAAGTTCTATGAACGGCTCGAAATCAAGGATATCCTGGCTTATTTGCGGCTGCTGAACAATCCGGCCGACCGCGTCAGTTTTGCCAGGGTCATTAATGTGCCCAAAAGAGGTATTGGAAAAAGCAGTCTGGATAAAATACTGGAGTACGCTGAGGAACAGGGCCTGCCGATTTTGGATGCGCTGACTGAGGCAGCGTATATTCCCGGTCTCCAGACCAAAGGCGTCGGCACACTTACGAACTTCTATGAACTGATGATGTCTTTAAGGCAGGAAGCTCAAAAGGGTGTGCCACTGACTCAGCTGACGGAGAAGATCATAAGAGATACAGGATACATGGCCTCACTTAGAGCGGAGAATACCGTGGAGGCTGAAGCTCGGATAGAGAACCTCAATGAATTTTTATCCGTAACAGCCGAGTACGATAATAACCTTCAAGATTACCTCGAAGATCCTGATCTGGAGGCTGACCAGAATATGCTTATTCTGGGAGGATTCCTAGAACAGGTTTCGCTGGTCGCGGAAATCGACAGTTTTGATGAAGAGGAAGATGCCGTGAAGCTGATGACCATGCACAGTGCCAAAGGATTGGAATTCCCGGTCGTGTTTGCGGTCGGAATGGAAGACGGGATTTTCCCAAGTAGCAGAAGCCTTTTGGAGACGTATCTGCTCGAAGAGGAACGTCGGCTGTGTTATGTCACGATTACTCGGGCCAGAGAAAAGCTATTCCTGAGTACGACCGAACAAAGGATGATCTATGGTCATATCCAGAGCAGTGTACCTTCCCGTTTCCTGAAAGAGATCCCCGAAGAACTTTTGAAAGAGGAAATATCCCGTCGGGAGATTCTTGGGAGAGGATTCGGGTCTTCTTCCCAAACCAGGAACTATGCTGGTGGTGATACTGCTTACGCTTCAGGCAATTCCTTTACCGGATGTAAAAGCTGGAAGGACAGTGGATCGTCTGTTGTAAGCTCTGATCCCGGAAGCTTTCTGGTCGGTGACAAAGTCGAGCATCCCAAATTCGGCCACGGTATTGTAATGTCCGTAAAAGGTGAAGGGAACAGTGCTGAAATCACGGTTGTTTTCAGCGGTGTAGTTAAAAAACTGATTGCTGAGTATGCCCGGCTGTCTAAGATATAGTAGATTTTTCGATGCAAAATTAAAAGATTCGATAAGCCTTGGGTTAACCTTTCGGTGAAAGGCGAATAAGCCTACACAGGGAAAATACGAGATTAAGGTAAGGGGTTTCGGTATGAATCAAAATAACCGTTTGCTTGAACTCAAAAATATGATCGAAAAGGCCAATTATCATTATTACGGCCTGGATGATCCGATTCTTACGGATGCTGAGTATGACCTTTACTTAAAGGAACTCATCGAGATCGAACATCAACACCCGGACTGGGTCACGCTTGATTCTCCTTCCCAGCGGGTCGGAGGGGTTGTCGCATCCCAGTTTCCGAAGGTCCGGCACCCAGAAACGATGCTGAGTCTCGATAACGCTTTCAATGCCGAGGAATTAATGGACTTTGACCGTCGGGTGCGCGGTGTGGCACCCGATGCGGAATATGTCGTAGAATTGAAGATCGACGGGCTGACGGTAGCCTTAACTTACCACGAAGGTATTTTGCAGCGGGGGGCAACCCGCGGGGACGGTGAAGTCGGGGAAGAGATCACAGCAAATGTCCGGACCATTAGAGCGGTGCCGCTTCGGCTATACAACACAGATGGCGGGAAATTCGAAGGTTCTGTGGATATCCGCGGCGAAGGATATATGCCGAAGGACTCCTTCCTCCAGCTGAATACGGAGCGGGAAGAAGAGGGACTTTCCCTGTTTGCGAACCCGAGAAATGCGGCAGCCGGTTCCCTGCGTCAGCAGGATTCCAGGATCACGGCGCAGCGGAAACTGGGGTATTTTGCGTATCAGCTGATTCAGGCCGAACAGATGGGAATCAGTACCCAGACTGGAGTGTTGGAAGCCTTAAGCAGACTCGGATTTAATGTTAATCCAAACTATCAGCTGTTTTCAACCATCGAGCAAGTGATTGCGTACTGCAGCCGGATGACGGACGAACGGCACGGTTTCCATTATGAGATTGATGGACTGGTCATCAAGGTGAACAGCTTTTCTCAGCAGCGAGAGCTCGGCTATACGGCCAAAAGTCCGCGCTGGGCGATTGCTTATAAGTTCCCGGCCGAACAGGTCGAGACCCAGGTGAAGGATATTGAGATCAATGTGGGCCGGACAGGAGTGCTCACCCCGACTGCGGTTCTTAAGGACGTATTTGTGGCCGGTTCTACCGTGGGGAGGGCCACGCTGCATAATCTGGACAATATCCGGGATAAGGACATCCGGGTCGGCGATTACGTATTAATTCATAAGGCTGGAGATGTGATTCCTGAAATCATCAAATCGCTGCCAGAGAAACGTACCGGTCAGGAAATGGTGTTTGCAATGCCTGCTAACTGCCCGTCCTGTGGCAGTCCAGTTTACCGGCTGGAAGGAGAGGCTGCCCATCGCTGCCAGAATATCTCCTGCCCGTCGCGCCAGAGAGAAGCCCTGATCCATTTTGTGTCCAGGGATGCGATGAATATTGAAGGTCTCGGCCCCGCTGTGGTCAGCCAGCTGCTGGATGCCGGGCTTGTCAAAGACGCCTCCGATTTATATTATCTTCAGTACGAAGACCTTGTTCAATTAGATCGGATGGCTGATAAATCGGCCCGCAACCTGCTTGCTTCGATCGAAAAAAGCACAGAACGCGGCCTGGCTTCATTGATTTTTGCGATGGGCATCCGGCATGTCGGGGTCAAAGTCGGCAAGATCCTGGCCGCAAGGTACCGCAGCATGGAAGCTCTGGAAAATGCGACCGAGGAAGAACTCCGGGAAATCGGCGATATCGGCGGCATCATGGCCAAAAGTATTGTGAGTTTCTTCAGCGCCCCTGCAAATCACGAATTTCTGAATCGGCTGAAGGCGGCTGGTGTCACCATGACCGCAGCAAATATGTCTGTTTCGCAAATCCTTGCCGGGAAGAGTATTGTGGTGACTGGCGCACTTCGATCGTGGGAACGGCGCGAGATCGAGGACCTGATTGAACATCTCGGTGGTAAGGCTTCATCAAGTGTAAGCAAAAAAACATCCCTGGTTCTCGTCGGTGAGAACCCCGGTTCAAAGTATCATAAAGCCAGGGAACTTGGAATCCCAGTCTATACTGAAGATGAATTCAAGGCGCTGATTAATACCGAAGAATAAATGCCAAAAACGGTATAGAAAAAAACAGCTGCCAACACATAGTCAGCAGCTGTTTAAGCTGGCAATTATTACGGCTTCACAATAGGTTTAGGATCCAAAGCGAGGTACTCTTCCGTAATTGGGATGTAGTAAAAGCCGTCTTTGATGTTACTACTGATTCCAGCTATAATTTCCGGCAGATTATCGCACTTGATGTCCAGAAGGTTCAGGAGCTTATTGGACCAGCCCTCAGGCAGGGGATTAAGCATAATCAGATTGATGTGCTGGAACAGGGATTTGATTTCTGAGGATATTTTGTTCAGGGATCCGATGGCAGCCCATATTTCGATAAGTGAGCCATCTTCTTCCTTGCGGTTGGCTGTAATATAATCGAGTCGGCCGAGCTGCTCAGCAAACTCAGGAATATTCCAGTACTTGGACGGAAGATCGATGAAAATCCGGACTCGGTTTGTTATGTTTTTTTCGTGGATTGACCAGGTAGCAAGGCATTCCAGAAAAGTGATGATTCGGGGTGCGTAGTCGCAGGCACAGTAGTATATACCTGGTTTTGTAGGTTCGGTGACCCAGGAAATATCGGTTTCATAAGGATCGATCGTGTGGACAGGATTATTGGGAGGATTGTACCAAATACGTTTTTCTGAATCTGTCAGGACGATGTTGATGGAATGATCCTCAACAAAGTCTTTTCCCTGGAGTATGGACCAAATGAGGCGGGTCTTTCCGGAACCCGCTTCTCCGAGAATAAGGTGGCTTCCCGGAAGGAACTTTTGAAAAGGTCTGACATTCTGCTCCATTGGCATTACTTCCTTTCTGATTCAGTTGTATATTTTGAAATAGTGATTATCTTCTCCTTAAGCATCATTATCGCTACTTTTTCTTAAAGAAAAATGAGAGCGTTTCGGCGTTTTGCAACGTATTGAATTACATAGTTCTACGTCAAGTGTCAATCACCTTTTAATTTTTTCAGGCGGCCAAAACTTTTTCTCTGTCATATTTCTAATCATCTATTTTATACTCTACCTACTCGTTATCTTATGTTTCAGTTTGTTATTTTTTTTTATTATTTCTACTCATCGTAGTTTATACCGATTAGCCAGAGTTTCTTATATCTAACTTGGATTTGCTTGCTTTTCCGGCTTTTCCTTGCCCCATAAGTTTATTTTTGTTATATTTATTTATATGTCCATATTGAGAAAGGCGGCGTTATTGAGTTATGAAGCTATCCAGAGAAGAAGTGGAACACGTTGCTCTTCTGGCCAGGCTGCAGCTTTCAGAAGAGGAAGTGGAATTATATACGGAGCAGCTGAATTCAATCCTCGGGTATGCCGAAATGCTCCAAAAGCTTGAAACGGATCAGGTTTTTCCGACCGCCCATGCTGTGCAGCTTTTTAATGTTTTGCGGGAAGATGAAGTCAAACCTTCAATGAGCCGGGATAAAATCTTAAAGAATGCACCTGACGAAGACGACGGGTTCTTTCGGGTTCCGAAAATCGTCTAGTATAGAACAGAGACTAACCGGATTTAAAGTAGCTTTGTTGATAACGGGATCTACAAACTTGATCAGTAATTGATCAACAAGCCGGTTGCTTCTGACAAACGATAATTGAATGTTTCTCTGATGTCCCGGATTCGGAAAGGAGTACCAGGTTCATGACAATTTTTAAGTCACTTGAAGAACTACATCATATGCTCGTACAGAAAGAGATCAGCTGCGTGGAATTAACCAGAGCGTATCTCGACTATGTTGACAGTGCGGATTGCTGGGTTAAAGCGTTTTTGACGGTAACCGCGGATTCGGCGCTGACCAAAGCAACGGAAATTGATAAGAAGATTACTGCAGGGGAAAGTCTTGGACCGCTCGAAGGGCTGCCCATGGCTCTGAAAGATAATATGTGTACGGAAGGAATCCCGACCACCTGCGGTTCACGGATTCTTGAAAATTTCAATCCGCCCTATAACGCCACGGTGACTGAACGGCTGAACGCGGCAGGGGCCGTGCTGGTCGGCAAACTGAATATGGATGAATTTGCGATGGGGTCCTCCACCGAAAACTCCGGTTACTATCCGACTGCGAATCCGTGGCATTTAGATAGAGTACCGGGCGGATCTTCCGGAGGTTCGGCTGCCTGTGTCGCAGCAAGGGAAGTGCCGTTTGCGCTCGGTTCGGATACCGGAGGTTCCATTCGCCAGCCTGCAGCCTTCTGTGGAGTCGTTGGCCTGAAGCCTACCTACGGTGCTGTGTCACGCTACGGCCTCGTCGCTTTTGCTTCATCACTTGATCAGATTGGACCACTCACGACGAACGTCAAGGATAATGCCCTAGTCCTGAATACGATCGCAGGCCATGATCCGAAGGATTCCACTTCAGTACCGTTTGTTAAGCCAGATTATACCCAATTTTTAGAAAAAAATGTAAAAGGCCTTAAAATCGGGATTCCCGATGAATATTTTGCTTCCGGCCTGAACCCGGATGTTGCTGAAGTAATTCAAAAGGCGATCCGAACCTTTGAAAGCCTGGGCGCCGAAGTCGAGCGCTGTTCACTGCCGCATACGGAATATGCCATGCCGGCGTACTACATTATAGCTCCGGCCGAATGCAGTTCGAACCTGGCCCGTTATGACGGGGTCCGCTATGGTTACCGTGCCGAGGCCGATGATATGAGCGAGATGTTCAAAAAGACCAGGGAAAAAGGCTTTGGCCAGGAGGTTAAGCGCAGGATCATGCTCGGAACGTACGCCTTAAGCTCGGGTTATTATGATGCCTATTACCTGAAGGCCCAGAAAGTGCGGACGTTAATCAAGCAGGACTTTGACCGCGCTTTTGCCAAATATGACGTGCTGCTGTCACCAACAGCGCCGACCACCGCGTATAAGATCGGTGAAAAATCAGATCCTTTGGCCATGTATATGGGAGATGTCTATACGATCCCGGTTAACCTGGCCGGTTTGCCGGCTATTTCCGTGCCGGCAGGATTTGTCGACGGAATGCCGGTCGGGATGCAGCTGATCAGCAAGCATTTTGATGAAGGTACGCTGTACAAAGCTGCTTATGCGTTTGAACAAAATACTGAGTATCATCTGCAGATGCCTGCGCTGCTCAAGGAGGTGCGCTAGATGTCTTTCGCTGATAAATATGAAATGGTTTGCGGCGTGGAGACCCACGTTGAGATGGCTACGAAAACCAAGATCTTTTGCGGCTGTTCGACGGAATTCGGCGGAGCGCAGAATACGCATGTTTGTCCGGTCTGTCTGGGACTGCCGGGCGTCCTGCCGGTGCTAAACAAAGAAGTCGTCAACCTCGCCATCAAGGCGGGTTTGGCATTGAACTGCGAGATTGCCCAATTCTCCAAATTTGATCGGAAAAACTATTTTTATCCGGATTTAACGAAAAACTATCAGACATCCCAATATGACCTGCCAATCTGTAAAAGCGGCTGGCTGGACATAACAGTGAATGGAACGAATAAACGAATTGGCATTACGAGAGCTCATATGGAAGAGGATGCCGGAAAACTGGTGCATAGCGGAGAGACCATTACCACGTCCAACAGTTCCGGGGTCGATTATAACCGGACGGGTGTACCGCTTCTGGAAATTGTCTCGGAACCGGATATGCGCTCAATAGATGAAGTTCTGGTTTATTTGGAACAACTGGTTCAGATCATGGATTATGCCGGAATTTCCGACTGCAAACTCGAACAGGGTTCCGTCCGTTTTGATATCAATGTCTCGCTTCGCCTGAAAGGGGCCGAGCAATTTGGCACGCGGACCGAGACCAAGAATCTGAACTCTTTCAGCTCCGTCCGCCGCTGTCTGGAATACGAAACTGAGCGTCAGGCCGAAGCCCTCGACGACGGTGAAGAAATCATCCAGGAAACGAGAACCTGGGACGAAGGAAGAGGGATGACGCTGTCGCTTCGATCCAAGGAAGAAGCCCACGACTACCGTTATTTTCCGGAGCCGGATCTGATGCCGCTCGTGATTGACCGCGACTGGGTCGAGAGAATCAGAGCGTCCATGCCGGAGCTGCCTGCCGCCAAGAAAGCAAGACTGCAGGCTCTTGGACTTTCAGAATACGACGCCGGAGTCATTATTGCTTCCAAAGCGATGGCTGCATTTTTTGACCAGGCGCTTGCCAGGATCGACGATGCCAAACTTCTAGCAAACTGGGTCATGGGAGATTTGAGCGGCCTGCTGAAAACCAACGGACGCTCTTTTGAAGATTCGCCTGTTTCTCCTGAACAGCTGGCAGGGATGTTGGCGCTGATTAAGAAAGGCGACATCAGCGGCAAGATCGGCAAGACTGTGCTGGAAGAGATCTATAACACCGGCAAGGATCCGGAGATGATCATTAAAGAGAAAGGACTTGTCCAGATCAGCGATGAAGGCGAACTCGGGAAAATCGTGGACAGCATTCTTGCCGCCAATGAAAAATCCGTCGCTGATTACCAGGCCGGCAAAGAGAGCGCGCTTGGATTTTTAGTCGGCCAGGTCATGAAAGCGACGAAAGGACAGGCTAACCCCGGCCTGGTCAATAAGCTGCTGAGAGATAAACTGGCGCAATAAAACACAATATAAAGCTCATAATAAAGCATACCAAAAGTGCAATTAAAGCACAAAAAAGCATAGTAGAGCAAGATATAGTGCCAGAATAATAAGACATACTTAATAAATACAAGAATGAACACATTTAGAGGTGGATAAAATGGGAAAAGTAGCGGATACCGGATTGGTGATTGTGGACACCACCCTGCGCGACGGGGAACAGACCGCCGGGGTTGTCTTTTCCAATCAGGAGAAATTAAGGATTGCCCGGATGCTCGACGAGATCGGGGTTAACCAGATCGAAGCGGGAATACCGATTATGGGCGGCAAAGAACTTGATGCCATCAAAGGCATCTGCAACCTCGGACTGAAGGCCAGTATCATGGGCTGGAACCGCGCCGTGATCAAGGACATTGAAGCATCACTGTCTTGCGGCTGTGATGCCGTGGCCATTTCCGTATCGACCTCAGACATTCACATCAAACATAAATTAAAAACCACGCCCGGTGCAGTTCTGGACATGATGATCAAAGCAACGGAATTTGCGAAAAAGCATGTCGATTATATCTCCGTCAATGCTGAGGACGCTTCGCGATCAGATATGAACTATCTGGTAGAATTTGCAATGGAGGCCAAAAAGGCCGGTGCAAACCGTATCCGTTATTGTGATACGATCGGGATTCTCGATCCTTTTCTAACCTTGGACAGAATCAAAACCTTAAGAGAACGCGCCGATATTGATGTGGAGATGCATACGCATAATGATTTCGGGATGGCGACGGCCAACGCTTTAGCCGGAGTGAAGGCTGGAGCCAGATTTATCGGTGTGACGGTGAACGGCCTTGGAGAAAGAGCTGGCAATGCAGCGCTGGAAGAAGTCGTCATGGCTCTGAAATACCTGGAAGAAATAAACCTTGGCTTTGTCACGGAGCGATTTGTGGAATTATCCGAATACGTCTCCAGGGCTTCAGGACGAATCCTTCCGCCCTGGAAAGCCATTGTCGGCAGCAATATGTTTGCGCATGAATCCGGTATTCATGCCGACGGCGCATTGAAGAATCCGAAAACCTATGAGGTATTCCGTCCTGAAGAAGTCGGGCTGGAAAGGCAGATTGTGATCGGTAAGCATTCAGGTACAGCCTCGATTAAAGCGAAATTCAGGGAATATGGCAGAGAGCTTACCTCTGAGCAAGCTGATAAGGTCCTGAAGCATGTAAGATCCCTTGCAGTCGATATGAAACGTTCACTTTTCGATAAGGAACTGATTTATATTTACAAAGACCTTTATGGAAATGAATAAGAGGTAGAATTACTTTCAGATGGAAATATGCCGAGACTGAACACCCATGGTTAAAAATAACAATAACTGGAGATAGGTATAAATGAACGCTTTGGAAAACCCCAGATGGAACTTCTGGCAGGCTCTTTACCTGATTCTTATTGTCTATGTTCTGGAATTTGTTTTAGGCTGGCTAAAGCCGCTAGAGAACCTTGGCTATCTGAAGGGGTATATCAGCTATCTTGTCATCGGTTTTGGCGAGGGTCTACTCTTTTTTGTTGCACTGTTTTTATTCTTCAAGATCCTGCGCGGATCATTTGCTGATTTGGGACTGACCAATTTAAACTGGAAATGCTTTCTGGCCGGACTGGGCGGCGGTATAGTGTTATTTTTTGTAGTCGGTCTTTTGGGAAATGTCCTCGTGGAATATTTCGGGAAGCCCGAACCCCAGAGCTTTGCACTGGCCGTTGAGGGCGTTGATTCCATCTGGCAGCTGATGCCGCTGGTTCTGCTAGGCGGTTTTATCGTACCGCTTAAAGAGGAAATGATTTTCAGGGGACTGATCTATCCTCCGCTGCGCCAGGGGTATGGCAAAGCGAAGGGCATTCTTTTTGCAGGACTGTTTTTCGGACTGATGCATTTCGATCTGATAAGATTTGTACCGCTGGTGATCGGAGGCCTGGTGCTGACTTTCCTATACGAAAGAAGCAAGAGCCTTTGGACTTCAGTCATTGCGCACGGGGTCTGGAATATTTTGATGGTCATCTTGATGTGGTGGCAGCGGGGATAGAGCGTATTCCTATTTCAGAGCAAAGACCCGGTGCTACAGGACACGGATAGAACATATTTCTGCAAGCGGGATAAAGACAAGATAGTGGCAAGAGAATCTGAATGAGGCTAAGATCATTCGGAGTTTGAAATAAGAGCATGTTCGGACGAGACTGCGAACAGAGAGAAGAAGGATCCATGGTTAATAAAAATGACCGACATAAGGGTACTTATTATACCGTCGCCAGAGAAGAGCGCATCGGCGCGAAAAACCTGGATATAGAAATCGTCCGTTTGGCTTCCGATGGATCCGGTGTCGGCTATACAGACGGAATCACCACCTTTGTCCCGGGGATGCTTCCGGGAGAAAAAGGCAGAATACAGCTGACGGAACAGAAGAAATCTTACCGGAGAGCACAGATTGTTAAAATTGAACAAATGTCTGAAGAAAGAGTAGAGCCGCCCTGTACAGTTTATCCCGTCTGCGGCGGCTGCAATCTTCAGCATGTTGAGTACCAGACTACGCTCATTTGGAAGCAAAGGTGGGTTGAAGATGCCCTGCGGAGAATTGGCGGATTCACCGATATTCAGGTCGAACCGGTTCTGGGCATGGACGATCCCTGGCGCTACCGTAACAAAGCAGTTTTGCACCGTGATCTGAAAGGCCGGTTTGGCTATTATTGTGAAAAGTCTAAAGATGTAACAGTTTTTGACGATTGTCTGCTGCTGAGTCAGGAGACCAACAATAGAATAAAAAGAATGCAGCAGGTGATCGGAGAATGCTGCGAGGGAATCAAGACGGCCACGTTCCGGGAAAGCAACCGCGGCAAGGGACTGCTTGTCTTTGACGGCAATACGGAAAACACGAAAGAACTGGATCGATTGATCAGTAAACTGAAAGAACAAGCTGGATTTTCTCCTCAAAGCTGTTCGATTACGATTCCCCGGAGGAATAACGTGTTTGAGGGGAGCGGGGCCCAGTATCTGAATGAACATTTAAACGATCTACGCTTCAAAGTCTCCCCGCGTTCTTTCGTTCAGGTCAATCCGGCGCAAACGGCGGTGCTGTATGGACTGGTACTGGATTGGGCCGGACTCACGGGAGAAGATGAGGTTTGGGACCTCTACTGCGGTATCGGTACGATGACCCTGATGCTGGCCCGGAAAGCCAAAAAGGTATTGGGCATCGAGGAAAATCCGTATGCGATCGCTGATGCTAAAGACAATGCCGAGGACAATAACATCACCAATGTCCGCTTTGTAGAAGGGAAAGTCGAGAAGAAGATGGCGGCACTTTCCGGAACCCCGAGCGTCGTAGTGTGCGACCCGCCCCGGGCTGGCATGGAGCCGGAAGCCCTTGAAGGACTGCTTGAGATCAGTCCGGAAAGAATCATCTATGTGTCCTGCAATCCTGCCACCCTGGCCAGGGATTTAAAGGTGCTTTGCCGGAATACTTATCGAATCGAGCGCGTACAACCAGTGGATATGTTCCCGTGGAGTCATCATTCAGAGGTTGTAGTCCTGTTGCAACGTTAAATCGTTAATGTTACAATGGATTGACAATAAGTAAACCTTGGAGCGTAAAAGCGATTTCGTTTTTTACGCTCCTTTTCTTAAGATAACTGAAACGAAGGAGGATATTTTTGTGAAAAAGATTAGGTTTATTCCGGCAAAAGGTTTAAATAAGAATACAGGAAACTTAAAAGTAGCAGCATATTGCAGAGTCAGCACCGAAATGGAAAGCCAGCAGAGCAGTATTGATCTTCAAATTAGGTATTACACTGATTTGATTCAAAAGAATCCCGAATGGGACTTTGCAGGTGTGTTTTATGATTACGAAAGTGGACTTAGAAAAGAGAAGCGTAATGGCTTGGACGAAATGCTTCAGAAGGCATATCGTGGTGAAATTGATTATATCATTACCAAGTCCATTAGCAGATTGTCCAGAAATGTATTAGATATGCTGACGATTATCCGGAGCTTGAAAGCAAAAGGCATTAATGTTTATTTTGAGAAAGAAAACTTGAATTCTATTGAAGACGAAAAAGAAATTGATATTGTTTTTAATGGGGTTATGGCACAGGAAGAAAGTCATAATTTGAGTGAAAATGTTCAGTGGGGGTATCGACGTAAATTTGAAAAAGGAGATGATTTTGCCGGCAAAATCCCCATGGGTTATAGGCGTGACAATGATGAGTGGGTAGTTCTGCCGGAAGAGGCCGATATCATAAGGAAAATCTATCAATTGTATTTAGAGGGAGCTACCTTACAGCAAATAAAAGAGTACCTGGAAGGACATCAGATTAAAACCGCTACAGGGAAAGAAGCATGGGCAACAGCAGTTGTTCAAAAGATTCTGAAGAACGAGAAATACAAGGGTGATTCTTTGCTGCAAAAAACATACACAGAAGATTTTATAACAGGCAGAAAAAGTAAAAATGTGGGGCAAAGAGATCAGTTTTATATAGAGAACAGCCATCCTGGCATTATTTCTTCTGAAGTTTTCGATAAGGTTCAGGAGGAAATGGCCAGACGCGCAAGATTAATTCATGAAGTGGATGGCACAGTAAAATCCAGCATTACCAAGTATAACGGCAAATATCTTCTGGGGAATTTGCTGGTATGCGACAATTGCGGTGCATCTTATCGAAGAAGAATAGAACGTGGCAAGGTTGTTTGGCGCTGTGCGACAAGGATTGAGAAAGGCAAAGACACCTGCCCTCACTCACCTACTCTGGATGAAGGTTGGGTAGTTGATACCCTGAGTGAGGCTGTCTGCCAGGACAGAGCTTATGATGAAAGCATAATCAGGAATGAAGTTGATAGGATCCAGGTTTATGATGCCTACATCCTGATTAACCGCACAGATGGATTGTCACAGGAGAAAAGTCTTCTGAAATGATTACAAAGAAAAATATATTTTGATATTATGTCCCATACATATATACTTATGTCCCGATATATGGTATGATGGAAAAGAGAATGGAGGTCAACATTATGAAAAAGCAAAATGTTTTAAACTTGATAAAATACCATGTTGAAAGAAATGAAAATGCGTTTAGAAACGAATCCATAAGCATAGCAAGATATTTTGACAGTATTGGTGACTATCAGTTAGCTGAATACATTATGAGCCTGATTGCAGAGTCAAATTTGTATACTCCGCAAGCTAGTGATTTTGAAAGTGAATTTTTAAAGCAACTGGATATCAGGGGAATGGCTCCGCTAAATTTACCTATAGATATATCTGATGATATAAAAGGTATTATTAATGCGGTCAACCACAATATAGGGATAAATAAATTTTTATTCGAAGGCTTGCCAGGTAGTGGGAAAACCGAGGCAGCCAAACATGTAGCTCGGTTACTTGATAGAACACTATATTATGTTGACTTTGATAACCTAATTGATAGTAAGTTAGGTCAAACCAATAAGAATATTATAAGCGTGTTTTCAGAAATAAATATGATTCCACATTCAAATAAAGTTGTTGTTTTATTTGATGAAATAGACGTGATTGCATTGGATAGGATTAATCGTAATGATGTACGAGAAATGGGCCGAGTTACTTCGACGATTTTAAGAGAACTCGATAGGTTAACTGATTTAAATAAAGAAATTGTAATTATTGCAACAACAAATTTATATACAAATTTTGATAAAGCGCTAACAAGGCGTTTTGATGCAGTGATTAATTTTAACCGATATAGCAAAGAAGACTTGATTGAAGTTGCTGAGTATTACTTCTCGTCTTTTATTAAGAATTTTAAAGGTATTTCAAAGGATACAAGGTTATTTAAAAAGATATTGGAAATATCCGACAAACTGCCTTATCCTGGAGAATTAATAAATATCATAAAAACATCTTTGGCATTCGGTGATACCAATCTCGAGCATGATTATTTAAGAAGGCTTTATAATAATTTAGTTGGTAATCTTGACCAAACTGACCTTGAACAACTTCATATACAAGGTTTTACAGTAAGAGAAATAGAAAAACTTAAGGGTGAATCCAAAAGCACCGTTTCTAGGAAGTTAAATAAGGTGGAAAACGCTGATGAATAATGTATTAGAATTGAAAGGTAAGCGGTTTGTTCAAGCGTCAAAAGGTGGTGGTGGCGGTGGTGCTGCCATGAATAGTAAAAAAGCAGTAACAAGCGAGCAATTAAATAAATTGCAATCTAAAATAAGTCGGATTGAAGAGTTTTGGAAGCAAGAAAAAAAGCCTTTTGAAGGCATATTAATTAGCGTCCATTATAATAAAATAGTTGCAAAAAGCAATCGGATTTCTGGGCTGTTTAGAGGGAATGATTCTAATTACGCTATTGTTGGTGCCAAATTCAATGAAGAAAAGAGCAAGCATATTATTACTTATTTTTTAAATGTTATAGATTTAGAGCAAAGCATTGACTTGCTTTCGAAAACAAGGCATGTGTTGAATACTAAATTTCAAGGAAGTATTGATAAACGCACTTTTGATAATGAGAAGATTTTTGGCAATGAGAAAAAGAAAATTGCAGGAACTATTCAGTTTGAACATCTCCCCATAAATAAATCTGTATTTAAACAAGTAATAGCAGATGTCTCATATATAGATGATTTTGAAGTAGAGATGGCAACACCTCAACTAAATCAAAGCATCATTACTCTATATGATACTGGCACAGATACAAAAAAATTATTTGAAGCTATAGGAATTGATATTTTAGCGAGTAAAATATTAGATAACCAGACAGTATTTTTAGACGAAAATCAGTTAAAACTTTTATTTGAAAAAGTTCCTTATCTTGTTTCAATGGCAACCGAGGACTTAGCAGAATTATCTCCGGAAGATTTTATTGAGGAATATAAGCAAGGCATGTTGTACATACCCTCTCCGACTATTGAACCTACTATTGGTGTTATCGATACCTTATTTGATAAACACGTTTATTTTAGTGAATGGGTTGAATATCGTGATATGGTTGATGATAGTATTCCAAAAAGTACAGGTGACTATCGCCATGGTACGGCTGTGTCTTCCCTTATAGTAGATGGTGCAAGGCTAAACCCATGGTTGGATGATGGTTGTGGCAGATTTAGAGTGCGACACTTTGGTGTTGCAGTTGGCTCGAAATTCTCCTCTTTTACAATTATAAAACAAATAAAAGAAATTATTGCTAATAATAAAGATATAAAGGTATGGAATATCTCACTTGGGAGCAATCAAGAAGTTAATGATAATTTTATTTCTGCAGAAGCTGCGATATTAGATCAGATTCAGTATGAAAATGATGTTATTTTTGTTGTGGCAGGAACAAATAAACCTAATATTAATATTGTGAAAATAGGATCGCCTGCTGATTCAATAAACAGTATGGTGGTTAATGCAGTGACTAAAAAAGGTTTATCAACAAAGTATGCTAGAAAAGGATTGGCATTATCGTTTTTTGCAAAACCAGATGTCAGTTATTATGGTGGAAGTGAGGAGCAATATATTAAGGTTTGTGAACCATTAGGGGCTGCAAATGTTGCAGGAACTTCATTTGCGGCTCCTTGGATTGCTCGAAAACTATCCTATTTAATTGATATTTTAGGTTTAAACAGAGAGATTGCTAAAGCAATGCTTATTGATGCAGCAAGGGATTGGAATGAAAATCCAACTCCGGAAGAGGTTGCACTTTATGGACACGGCGTTGTACCTATTAAGATAGGAGATATCGTTCAAACGAAAGATAATGAGATTAAGTTTTTGGTGTCAGATGTAAGTGAAAAGTGGAATACTTATAATTATCATTTTCCGATTCCCCTAAAAGATGATAAATATCCTTATATCGCCAGAGCGACTATGTGTTATTTCCCGATATGTGATAGAACACAAGGTGTTGATTATACTAATACTGAACTTAACCTTCATTTTGGTAGAATTAAAAATGATGGAAAAATAAATGAAATCAACAACGATAAGCAGAATCAAGATGAAGCATTAAGTACTGAAAAAAATTATCTTCTTGAAGGTGAAGCGAGGGACCGATTTAGAAAATGGGACAACGTGAAATATGTTGTGGAAAAACCGAAAGATAGAATGAGCCCAAAGAAATCATACACCAATAAGAACTGGGGAATGGAAATTAAAACAAACAATAGATTAGATCCTAAGGATGGGAGAGGTATTCGTTTTGGTGTTATAGTTACCTTAAAAGAAATCAACGGTATTAATAGGATTGATGAATTCATTAAAAATTGTACTTTAAATGGTTGGCTGGTTAATAAGCTTGATATTCAAACAAGAATTGATATTAACGAAAAAGTAAACGAAGATATTGAGTTTGAGAATAATTAAGATCTAAGGCTCTTTTATAAATGATCATATTCATAGATAGTTACTTTAGAAACGGGAAAATTTACTTAACTCTAAGGGGGTACCAGAGGGGTGCGACATCTTTTTTGTCTACTCAAGGCATACAGAAGTGGTCACGCAACTTGTCAGAAAAGGGTAATTTGATATGTTGCTGTTTCACCTCCATCCACGTTGAGATGGTAATTCTGATGACGAATAGTAGTTTTAAGGGCAAATAAGACAGGTTGACCACTATATGTAGTCATTTTGAAGCAAAAATTAAGCAAAAATCGAGCCGAAAAATTACGTTTTTTGGCTCGATTTTTTTGGGCATTTCATAGATGACATAGGGCATTTTAAATAATATAGCTCATGGTTTCTAAAGAAGTAGGGCTATTGACAGCAAGAACTGTACTTAATTTTGTATTAAACCAATATGATACAATCAATGGATAGTGTCCCTCCTGCGTTTTATTTAGTAGAAGGAAAATCAGTGGAAAGAGCCTGCTCTTTCTGTGACTCTAGTTCCTCGATACGACTGGAGAGTGCCTGATGAATTGCATAATATGACTCGCTGCCGAGAACAATTCTCTTCGGTGCTGGATTCCGGTCAACGCTGTCAATCATTATTTTTACCATTTTCAAAGGATCTCCTAAAGGTGCAGCCGCATTATTTTCAACAACGCGCCTTATAAATGATGCCGGGGAAGTCTCATAAGCATCTAGCTTGTCAGCTAATTTTAAGCTGCCCTTCAAAAAATTAGTTCGAGCCCCACCTGGCTCCACAAGTGTAAGACTGATGTTGAAGGGAGCTAATTCTTGCATTAATGCTTCAATAAATCCTTCAATACCCCATTTGGTTGCATGATATAAGGAACCTCCGGGTGAGGCGACTTGTCCGGCTACGCTAGATAGTTGAATAATTCGTCCGCTGTTCTGAGAGCGCAAGTGGGGTAAAGCGGCTCGTATTAACTGAATAGGACCGACGAGGTTTGTATTGATCTGATGGATAATTTGATCATTGGTAAACTCTTCAGCTGCACCAAAAAGACCATAACCAGCATTGCTGACAATGATATCAATTGTTCCAAGCTGCTGAAAAGCTTTGTTGATAACCTCATAAATTTCCGGTATGTCAGTTACATCTAAATGCGACACCCATAAAAGCTCTCCGTATTTAGCCTTAAGATCATCCACCGAATTCATATCGCGGACAGTACCAGCAACTTTATCGCCCCTCTCAAGGAGTTGTTCAGTCATATGCCGTCCGAAACCGCTGTTAATACCTGTTATAAACCAAGTTCTTTGTTTCATCTCTCTATACCTCATTCTTACTCAAGATTTAATCATTCAGAAATCATATCTGAATAGCTATATTATTGCAATAAAAATTGAAATAAAATATAAAGAACATGCTTAAAATTTGCCTAATCCTGCAAAGTACAAATACAAATACCTGCTATAAAAAAATTTTGATATAATATTTATAATAATCTTAAGAACTATAATCATTGAGTTAGAGAAATGATGTGAGCTAAAGTCATTATTATTCGAATAGAAGCTGGGTGAGAAAGAAGTGCTAGAACAAAAGGAGAGTATAAAAAAAGAAATATTATTTGAAGAGAGTGAATTTACCAAGCAGAAGGCATTGTATACTATGATTGAAACGGCAGAGAAGATTACTAAAGAGGATGGAATCACTAGAACAATAATTCCGTTTCTTTCTATTGTTAGGCACAGTCATGAAATTCCTATAACTCCAGGAGTTATGAATCCAAGTCATAGGAGCCTCAAAAGAATCGCCGTCTATTGGCTTACACATTGAATTTACTACAAGTGAAATTGCTTCTGTAGTGATGGATGCACATATTAAACTTAATATAAATAGTAAAGAACTTTATTTAGGAGCATTCGCAGGAAAAACAGATGAAGAACTGCTGGATTTATTTATAAGACTTTTGAAGCTCTGTGACAGACCTAAAGATAATTACTTTTTGGCGGAGCTTATTAAGCGAGAAATGATATATCGTCTATTGACTGGAGAGTATGGATACTTATTTTTTCAGCAGGTGCTTGTTGAACAGCAGGTGGATGGAATAGGTAAGGCTATAGATTGGATCAAGAAAAATTATAACTGCACTTTTACTGTGGAAGAGCTGGCAAAATTAAATAATATGAGTGTCTCAAGCCTTCACCATAAGTTCAAGGCTGTAACTACCATGGGACCATTACAATATCAGAAAGAGCTTCGTCTTCGAGAGGCAAGACGCCTAATGCTGAGAGATTCTTTGGATATTACTGCTGCTGCCATGGAAGTTGGTTATGTAAGCTCATCCCAATTTACTAGAGAATATAAGCGACTTTTTGGAAAGCCACCACTTAAAGATATAAGTGCTTTGCGAAAAAGTTTTAGAGCAGGTGTATTCGAAAGCAGCATATAAGATTACTTAAATCATTATAAATCGAAAAATCACTTAATAAATCCGCCAGCAGACAAAGGTGTAGCCTGCAAAAGTAGCACAAAAAATGACAGCAATAAAAAGACGTTTTGGCGTCTGGATCCAGGACCTGCTATTTTTGCGCATAGCAAAAAAAACATTGATCCAGGTGAACCAACTCAATCAGTTGATTGATAATAAAAATCAAGCTGCCCGTTTCTTGTAATTGTGATATAATCCTCCAAGAACAGGATCAGAAACCAAAATCGTATCAGCTACAGTGGAAACAGGCCATTCAATTGACGGAATAGGTGTCTGGCATTCAATACCCTGATGCGTCCTTGAAGGATTGTAATATCTATTAATATATTCACTAAGCAAATATTCAAGATGCCTTTCATTAAACGGAATAATATGATCAAGCAATTCCCGACGGAGGATACCACCGACTCTTTCGCAAATACCATTTTGCCAGGGGCAGTGATAGCCAGTCTTTTTGGATTTAATATTTGTGTTATTGAGGAATTGCTGGAAGTAAGCAAAGGTAAAAATGGTATCGTTGTCATGAATCAAATATTCCGGTGTTGCGCCATAGGGCGTTGCCTCCCTGATCTGCTGTGCTACCCATGCAGAGGATGGATTGGAAGTGACGGCAGAATGTTTGATCTTCCTGCGGTCATGACTTATGATAATGAGTACATACAGTACCTTGAAATACAAAGTCGGGACAACAAAGAAATCTATAGCCCAGATGCCCTTTTTATGGTTGTTAAGAGAGGTTTTCCACGACTGAATCTGTTTTCCGCTTGAGGTCTTTGGTGATTTGCCAATATATTTCGCAATGGTGTTGGGCACGGGAGCATCAGAAATACCAAGGTTAACCAGCCGCTCATGAATTTTCTCAGGAGAAATCAGAGGGTTTTCCCAATGAATTCTTTTGATCAGGGCTATGGTAGTGCCTTGTTCGTTTTCAGACTCAATCTTACACATCCACCGTCATTCCGGACTTAAATTCCACGGTGAATTTGTCCTCATAAACGGTGACTTTCTCAATCAGCCGCTGGACAAGCTGCGCAATTTATCTAGATTTCGGCCTGCTGGTACTGTTATTGCGAGCATTGGAAGAATAGATAAACTTCAAAACATTCGTGAGCAGTATGACTTGCTTCAAAAGTGCAGCACTGCTTGAACTAGAAAGGATTTGCATATGGAAAAAAAAGTATTCTTATTTAATAAAATTGCTGCTATTTATGGCCTTTTTTTTAATTGGCAAGTGAGGAACTACCGTCATGTTTTGAATAATATCAAAGAAGAGTTGGATTTTTCCACCTACCAAAGCATCATTGACATAGGATGCGGAACAGGAGCACTATGCAAGGTGCTCCTGGAATATGGTGTGGAGGTGACTGGGCTCGATCCCGCCGAAGCCATGCTCGCCATTGCTGCTAAAAAGACCGGGATAACAAAACCGTTTGGACCGAGTATTCGGTTTATTCATGGCGACGTGCTTAAGGGGTTGCCTTTTAGAGATCAAAGTTTTGATCTGGCCATCACATCTTACGTGGCTCACGGGCTTATGCTAAAGGAGAGGATAACCCTCTATAATGAGATGAAAAGAATTGCCAAGTATACCGCTATTTTGTTTGACTATAACGAACACCGTTCATTGATTACCGACATTGCGGAATGGCTGGAAGGGGGAGACTATTTCAGCTTCATCAAGAACATAAAAGATGAATTGATGAATCAGTTTGGCAATCTTAAAGTCATAAATACTGGCAAGCGTTCTGCAATGTATATTTGTAAAATTGAATAAGAATCTTATGTAAGGGTAAGATAACTCCTAAAAGGAGTGTCTAATATGTACTGGAAATATTCCCTTGGATTTTTGATTGCTTCCCTTGTTCAAGCTGCAATAATTGCGGCATCAGAATTCCTTGGTATTTCTACTCTTGGTGCAAAAATAACTTTTGGACAACTAATTATCCATATTCTTGCTGGGCAGGCTGTTGGATTTTTACTAATGGTTATAATGCAAGTCATAAAGAGTATAGCTAAAATGAATTTTTGGTTGCTTGGTTGTATTTACGGGGCTATTGTTTGGGTAATATTAGTTTCAATCAATTCTGCACAGGGCACTATTAATGCCCCCTGGACACAAGGAACATCTACAATAATAGCAAGTCTGCTAGCATTTTTTGTTTATGGAATATCTGTAACTTACACCATTAAAAAATACGAAGTACTAGGCGTTAAGGATTGATGCACTTTGTCTCGATAACAGGAAAAAGAAAATAACAATAAAAACAAAGCAAGGCACCCTACATTTAAATTCTCGTAGAGTGCCCCGTTCGTTTTTAAGCTTATTCATGTTGTCGCCCCTACGATCAATCTGACCACCCCGGATGAGGAATGCGATCTGGATTACGTGCCCGATAAGGCAATCAGACATGAAGTAAATTATGCTATTTCAAACGGTTTTGGATTTGGTGGACATAATGCTTCACTGCTCTTTAAAAAGTATCATTTTTAAAAAGCATATCTATGAAAACATCAAATTAGAGAAGGGATTTCACGTTGTGCCAAAAAAGATAATATGTTGGCAATTTTGCGGATGCTAATTCAGGAGTAAAAATCACTGCAAAACAGATTTCAGAAAAGGACAGAAAACAAGGAGGATGAGTATGCCAAAATTACGAAAAATGCTAAGCAACTGGGAGGCACCATATATTCAGTCGCTTATGAAATTAATTGAAACCCAGAGCAAGGCAACCCTTGCGACTTGGGCGCTTGATTATTCCGAGCGTGTTATAGTGCCGCTGTGGAGCAAGAACTATCCGGATGACTTTCGTCCGCAAAATGCTTTAAATGCTGCCCGCAAGTGGCTGTCAGGTAGCATCAAACTGCCCCAGGCGAAATCGGCAATCCTTGAGTGTCATGCAGCTGCTCGTGAAGCAGACGGAAATCCTGTTGCACAGGCAGCGGCGAGGACAATAGGCCAATGCGCATCGACCATTCATTCAGCACGGCATTGTATCGGGCTTGCTTTTTATGGAGCGATAGCGGTCGCTTATGATCAGCTTGGGACAATTGTGCCGTGGGGACAAATCGAGCAATGTGCTGCTGAAGAGTGCGAACGTATGGAAGCTGCCCTGCGTGCCGTTGCCGTGGAGAACGAGCCAAACCCGGCAAAGATCGATTGGAAATGCGATTAAGACCCATCGCAGGCCGGGGCATTCATGTTAAAATGATCGGGGGTGACGTTATAGTGAGTTACACAAAGGAGGAATTGGAAGAAGCTCTACAAATTGTATCTTCAACTATCAGCAGGTGTGAAAAAACACAGCCAAAATTTGCGGTGGGTACCTCTCAGCACACTCTCCTTAAGAACAGGATAAAAGCATTATGCATTTCAAAATTATTGATAACACATGAAAATGTTATTGACAAATATACAAAAGAAGAATTGATCAAAGCATTACACCCCGTATCTTCAATTATTAGCAAATGCAAAAAAGCACAGCTTAAATTTGAGGAGCGCACCTCTCACCATACCCGCTTCATGAAAATGATAAAAGCAATGTATATTTCAAAATCATTGATAACAGATGAAATTAGTAAAATAGGTTAAATTCCAGTTTGCTCATAATAAAACAAGGCACCTACGTTTAATTTCGTAGAGTGCCTTGGTAGTTTTTGCCCTAATTCACTCCACATCCGCCGCCATGCCGGACTTAAATTCCACGGTGTTTGTCCTAATTAGACTGATGTCATTCCTATACAAAACAATACCGAGTACTGTTTTCGTAATCAAAAAGAAATGAATACACACATTACTTTGGAAGATATTTTGGTTCTTAAAAACTTATTGATAACCATGCTATCATGTGATACTATATACCAGTAGTAAGTAGTACTTTATTCCGATTATACAGAATAGTAAGAGGTGATTTTTCTGGAAAACCTAACGGAAATGCTCAAAGGGGTGCTTGAAGGCTGCGTCCTTGAAATCATCAGCAGAGGGGAAACCTACGGATACGAAATTACGCGGCGGCTGAACGCTCTCGGATTTTCGGACGTCGTGGATGGAACAGTATATACCATCTTGGTGCGGCTTGAGAAAAAAAGGTTGGTGGGAATTACCAAAAAACCATCCGACATGGGGCCTCCGCGAAAGTTTTTTGCGCTCAACGATGCGGGACGTGAGGAACTGCAAAAGTTCTGGGAAAAGTGGGAGTTCGTATCATCAAAAATTAACGAGTTAAAGGAGAGGAAATAATGAATTTTTGGGAAAAGATCACAGGCAGCGACATGACTAAAGAAATGAAAATTTTTGAATTGCGAGCCGAAAAGCTGCCTGATGATTATCAAGCGGCATGGAAAAAAATCAAGCCCAATCTTTGGCCGCACTCAGATTTCACCGGTCGCAACCTCATGCCAATTCTTGACGGTGTGCTTGGCCTGCTTGAAGAAACAGCGGCGGACGGTCAGAGTGTCCAAGAGGTTTTGGGTGACGATATCAAAGGATTCTGTTCAGCGCTGGCCGGCGAAGAAGGGGCAAAGTCTTATCGTGACAAGTGGCGCAAGCAACTCAACAACAATATCGCTAAAAAATTAGTTAAATAGGAGGATAATATGAGAATACAAAATATCATCGAAGGCAAAAAAGAGTGGCGAGCGCACGTGGCGCGTGTCAAAGAACTCCCGCAAGATTATCAGATTGTTTATAAAGAGATCCAAAAATATTTCTTTAAGGTCGGCCCTGTTGAGCTAACCGAAGGAACGAGTCTGCTCTCGGGGATTGTTGATCTTTTTGAAGAGGGCGCAGCCTTGGGAAAAGGCGTGCTCGAAGTGACGGGCAGTGACGTAGCGGCTTTCTGTGATGATCTAATCAAAGATTCAAAAACTTACGCTGACATCTATCAAGAATCTGTTAACCAAGAAGTTAACAAGGCTATGAAAAAGGTTACGGATAAAAAAGGGGGATATCGGGATAGAAAAAGCAATTGAAGTGAAAGGGCTGCAAAAGTCCTACAAGAAACTTTATGTTCTAAAGGGTGTGGATTTCGAGGTAGAAAAAGAAAGCAGGGGGACGGTTCATCTGCTTGCAATTACCTCATCGTTATGATAGGACGACATTTTCTACTAGTTTCTGACATTCGTGGTAAAGAAGATTTTTGCTGAAGAGTAGGTTCTGTTGAGAAGTCTGCTAAGGGACTGGCAGATCTGCTGACAGAGCCAATTTGTGGAGAAAAGACAGAAAAATATTTTGATAGAGGTACGGTTGAGAGAAAGTCCTCGTCACTTTCGTACAATCTTGAAAATGCACAAACAAAAAAAGAAAAACAACGGTGAGATGAACATTTTCTATATTGAAAATAACCATCCGCCCTTTCAGCTTCTTAAGAAAAAGGTAAGGATCTAAAATAATTTCTTTATTGTCCGAGCTTTTTCCGTCCGTTTTCACTCTTGAATAATTATACTATTCAAATCAACCTATCTGGCAAGATCAATGAGAGTAATTTATGAGTAATTGGATCGTTTGCAGGAGATGCTAATAATTGTAATAAAGCTAAATCTTTAAGGGTGCAGATAATGAGAATACCTATAATATCTTTGATATTATTCTCAACCTTAATCTTAATTACTGTAAGAAGTTTTTTGGCCCGAAAACATCTTAAAATTTTGCTGGGACTTATTATTACCTATATTGGCTTCTTATTTTTTATTTGGCTGGAAAATAAGTTTGGGTTTGAAATATATGATTTTGTCCTAATACTTGTGACCATAACCATCTTTGCTCATTTTTATTTTGGGGAGAATCTTCGGCTCTACTATAAGACAAAGTATTTTGACCGATACCTGCATCTTTTTGGAACAATGGCATTTACATTATGTCTCTATTTGATTATTATCAGGACATTAAAACCGGTCATGTCTCCAAACAGCGTTATTTTTGTTTTCGTAGTAGCTTTAGGAGCTCTTATCGGTGTTATTTTCGAGCTTTGTGAATTTACAGCGGATATGATATTTAAAACGAAAAAACAAAGAGGGTTAATTGACACCGATGTTGATTTAATATTTGATATTATCGGGGCGACATTAGCGGGTAGTTTTGTATTATACTTTCCAAAATTATTTTGAGTTGTTAAGTTCATCTAAGGGATATATCCGAGCAAGAACTGAATATGGCCAAAACGCTGATCAATTCCATGGACACACTCTTTGACGTCGCAAAATACAAAGACGAATACCGAAGGAACTCCGCATGCTCATCGAAACAAGAATTTCCGGCAAGGAGGTCATCGCTGCGGAGGCCGGCAATACCGGCAAAGCCATTGACCTTATGGAGGCCCTTAAGGTCAGCGTTGAGAAGGCCAAAAAAAAAAGGAATTAGCGTAATTGTATGTCTGGTCAACTCAGTGAATACAACCAAAAAAGAAACTTTGCAAGAACGCTGGAACCGGAAGGCAAAACAGAAAATTCAGAAGAGCATCTAAGATTTGTCGTCCAACACCATATGGCCCGTAGGGACCACTATGATTTGCGTCTGGAATGGAACGGTGCTCTTTTGAGCTGGGCGGTGCCCAAGGGTCCATCCTACGATACGCATGATAAGAGGCTTGCTGTACAGGTGGAGGATCACCCTCTTGAATACAGGAACTTTGAGGGGACGATTCCCAAAGGGGAATATGGCGGCGGAGTGGTCATGCTCTGGGATGAAGGTTTATGGGAACCGCATGTAAATGTGGATGAAGGGCTTCGACAAGGCGGGTTGAAATTTGTACTAAACGGAAGACGGCTGAAGGGAAAATGGGCTTTGGTTCGTTTGAAAGAGAAGGCCGGTGAGGCCAAGGTTAACTGGCTTTTACTCAAAGAAAAAGATGAATACGCCAAAACCGACACCGGGATTTCTGGATTTACCACCAGCATCACGACTGGACGCACGATGGCGGAAATTGAGGCTGGTGAAGAGGGTAAAATCACCAGGAACCCCTTCAATAGAGCGGACGAGCAGCTCGCTAAATTGGTAAATACGGTTCCCAGTGGCGAGGATTGGCTCTATGAGTTGAAATATGACGGCTATCGGATTCTGGCGTTTGTGGAAGATAACAGCGTCCGTCTGATTACCAGGAAAGGCCATGATTATACAAAGCGGTTTCAGAATGTCGCGACTTCTCTCATCAATTTGGCTGCCGGAAGGGCGATGATTCTGGATGGCGAAATGACAATTACGGACGCATCGGGCAAGACCGATTTTCAGGCTCTGCAGAATTATATGAAAAATCCCAAGGCTCAAAACCTGACATATATTGTCTTTGATCTGCTTGCGCTGGATGGTGCTGATCTTCGGGGAAACCGCTTGATTGATAGAAAAGAAGCGCTTGAAGCTTTGATGAAGGATGCACCAAAAGGCCTCTACTATAGCCGGCATGTCAAAGGAAACGGAAAGGAAAGTTTTATTGCAGCCTGTGAGGCAGGTATGGAGGGAATAGTCGGCAAAAAATATGATTCTGTCTACAGCGGGACGAGGAATGGTGACTGGATCAAACTGAAGTGCGATAAAAGGCAAGAATTCGTCATTGGAGGATATACGCTTTCGGACAAAAAAACAGGCGGAGTAAGTTCTCTTCTCCTTGGGGTCTATGAAGGTGAGGATCTAGTCTATGCCGGACGCGCCGGAACGGGTTTAAGCGAACGCAATATGAAAGAGCTCGAGGAAAGATTCCTAAGCTTAAATAAGGCGGAATCGCCTTTTAAACTTGCGCCGAAGCCAAGGGCAAATGAAAAAATAACCTGGATTGAGCCCGAACTGGTTGCAGAAATCAAATTTGCCGAATGGACCGAGGATAATCTGTTAAGGCAGGCAAGCTTTAAAGGCTTGCGGACGGATAAGAATCCCAGAGATATAAAGAGGGAATCACCCATCAAGGAATTGGAGAGGTCAATGGAAGCAAACGGTGGCGGTATTATCATCGGAGGAATAAAGATTACAAACCCGGATAAATTGATGTTTGACGACCCTGAAATCACCAAAGCGGATATAATCCGGTATTACGAAAAGGTGTCAGAGCGCATGCTGCCGTATGTTGCGCACAGGATCCTCAGTATTGTGCGCTGTCCCAAGGGAATATCGCAGACATGCTTCTACAAGAAACATCCCGGCTCGGACAGCAAGGGAGTTGTTACAATGCCCGTCCCCACCGGTAATGGAAAAACCGAAGCCTATTTTTATATTGAGAACGTATCCGGGCTTTTATCCCAAGCCCAGATGGGCACACTGGAATTTCATACCTGGGGAAGCCGAGTCGACGAACTTGAAAAGCCAGATATGATGGTATTTGATCTGGATCCGGATGAAGGAATGGATCTAAGCAGGGTGCGTCAGGGGGTACGGAACATCAGAAGTATTCTTGCCGAGCTTTCGTTGAACGCATATCTCAAAACCAGCGGAGGTAAAGGCTATCATGTGGTCGTCCCGTTAAAACCTTCTGCTTCCTGGGAGGCATTTCGTGATTTTGCAAAGCGCGTTGCCGAAGTGATGGAGCAAAAATGGCCTGACCGCTATACCAGCAATGTCAGAAAGGCTAAGCGAACTAATAAAATATTTATCGACTGGATTCGAAACGGAAGAGGCGCTACTAGTATTTCCCCCTATTCCTTGAGAGCGAGAAAAGGGGCCAAGGTGTCTATGCCTATTGCGTGGGACGAACTTGACACAATTGCCCCCGATGGCATCAATATCGTGGATGCGCTTTTGAGAATTGACGGCAATGACCCTTGGAAAGATTTTTTTCAGAATGATCAGAAGCTAATGTAACAGGTAAAAAAACACTTATATAATTTGAACTATAAAAAGGAGTCCGGCAAAAGTAAATACCGAACCCCTTTCTGTGACCAAGTATATTTTTATAAGTTAATTAATGGCTCTGACCAAGCATATTTTGTTGAGATTGTCCAGACGGTTGACCCTGTTGCTGACCGGAAATCATATTTTGGCTCTGTTGAGTCATTTGGTGCAGCTGTGTCTGTGTTTGATCAATAAGGCTGCTCATCTGTTCAAGGACCTGATGAGCTTGAATCTGTTGGTTAGCCTGTGATAAAGCATTCATTGCATTCTGAATAGCTTGACGTAATTGTTGATCAGCCTGTTGTTTCTGTTGCTGGGTTTGATTTCTGAAGTTCTGAATTTGTTGTTGCAATTGACTGGTAGCCTGCTGGCTTTGCTGAATAATTTGATTATTAGGAGCACTTTGCCCACTGATGTTACCAAAAGGAAACTGCTTTAGTTGATTCATAGTATTTTCTATTTCAGTTATTTGACTTCTTAAACCGCCGATTTCTTCGCTTACCTCCATATCCTTTTTTGCTAATTCTAAGAGATTCTTGTTTTTTTCATCCATTACTATTTGACCTCCAAAATTATAATTGAACAAATATATTTTTTACATATAAATAAATATTTATGTAAAAATGATATCCCGGAGAAAGAATCAGAGTCTAGTAAAAGCTCTGTCATGTAAAAATCAAAATATATCAAAAAAGGTCTCCCGGCATAGGGGGCCAAATTTTTTACTGGAATAAGACGCACAAGAGTAAACCCAAAAGAGCAAATGAATGCTAAATGAAAAGTGAGATATCATGCTCTTTTTTAACGGATTATCTTAATAACACATATAATAGGCATATGGAAATATAAGGCAAGAGGGAGGTTTAATAATGTTTTTCTTTCCGTTATTTGCAGGTTTCGCACTTGGAAGGTTATGGAGACGTAGTTATTGGTACTAATCTTATTTTCTGTTACAGGCTAAGGACAGTTATCCTTAGCCCGAACATAGTAGATATTGATTAAGTATAATAATAGGCAAAGAAAATGAAACCTGTTAAATTGCCAATCGATTAATAGTAAAAACAGAGTACTTATTTTGAATAGGTTCCTTGCCCCAGATTCCATCAAAAAGATCACAGGTGATTTCCTGAATCCTATTTGTGGATCGGTAGGAGTAGACCTTTGCGGTATTTGTTCACATCAAAGGTCTTTTTGACTTTGGGAGGAAAATGTGTAAATTAACCAGAAAGTATAAACTTTCTGGCATAAGTTAATTTAGAAGAGCCAGGAGTATTTTTCATTTCCCGTTAAGGAATTGTAATTGTGGGTATGGCCATCTTCAAATGAAGTAGTACCGTGGTACTGATGAGTATGGCCACCGCCGGGTAATGGTATTACGGGACCGGTAGTCCTGGAGAAATAGTGGACATGAACATGGTCAACGGTTGTTACCCCATTATAAGAATGGACATGAGAACTGCCGTAAGGTATATCATATCCTGTTATACCGTACATTCGATGGGAATGTCCAAAATCAAAAGTGGTTTCATTATAAAAGTCGTGAACGTGAGGTTTTTCCATTATTCTTACATTTAACTCCTTTCCATGGAAATCATATCCAATACAGGTATATGATTTATCTTTTATTCTTGTTAATGATTATTCAAAATACTTGATATACAAGTTCAATTATCCATTATTTAAATCAATGGATAATCAAGCTTTTGCATATTTTAAATTGAACTAGAAAATTCTAATATTACCGTGTTAATCCTTGGGCTTGCGCTATATTGGACACCTACATCGCTCAACACTCTCCTTGGAAAATATAAACGACACCTCGGGGACGGGGACGGGACAGAACCCTAGTGAGGCCGTCAGGCCTCTCTTGTGCCTTTTTTTGTCTCTTCCTTTCTTGAAGAACACGTAGTTGTATGAAAGTCCGTCTGACAGAACGCAAAAAATTAGATGGACAAAAAGCCATATTCCTTAAAAGGCTGCTAAATCCATTGGCAGTGCTTTTTTCTTTTTTGTTACAATGGAATATTTTTGGAGAGTCTGGCTTAGAATGGAATAAGTTGTTTGAACTTAGGAGTGGGGCCAGATGAAAAAGGCAATTGTAATATCATGCTTACTTCTGATGATTATCGGTATTATAGGAGCAGGAGCTTATTATTGGGAATGGAATACACTTCACCATGCGGGGGTTATTTCTGAACCGGCAAATTCATTAATGAGTGCGAATGACAAAAAAGACCAGACTCAAAAAGCGAACAGCCAAGTGAATATACTTGTTTTGGGAACAGATAATAGAGGGAATGAAGTTGCGCGTTCGGATTTATTAATGTTCGTTACAGCCAATGTGGATACGCATCACGTAGCTATGATTTCAATCCCGCGCGACACGCGTGTAAATCTTCCGAATGTGGGATTAACTAAGATCAATCATGCCAATGCGGTAGGTGAAGAGCAGGGGGGAGTCCGTGAAGGAACACTGGAAAGTGTTAAAGCGGTAAGTAATTTGCTTGGTGTGCCGATTAATTATTATGTAAAAATTGACTTCCAAGGTTTTAAAAAAGCCGTTGATGCAGTGGGAGGGATTGAGGTTAATCTTCCTAACGCAGTAAATGATGATCTTCGCGGGATTCATTTATCTGCCGGAATAAACCATCTGTCAGGAGATCAAGCGCTACGGTTATCCAGGGCAAGATATGGTTTACCTAATGGAGATTTTGATCGGCAGTGCAATCAGTTTTATCTTCTTTCTACTTTGGCCAATACGATGCTTAACCTCTCAAATATTTCGAAACTGTCGGAGACTATTCATATAGTCTACCAAGATTTAATCGATACAAATATGTCTGCTGCAGAGATGGCTGCCATGGGACTAAACTTCAAGGGGATTACAGAGAATGAAATACAATATTATCAACTTCCCGGCAAGGGAATTTCAGCCCAAGATCCCCTTGTCGGTGCAGTAGTTTATTATTATGAACCTGATCTAAATGGTGTTCAGAAAGTGGTAGAGCAAGCGCTTGCTAATGCTCAATGATTTTTAGCGCAAAAGTTTTTAAGCTAGAAAGGAGAGAAGTTTTTGATTGATGTCCACTGTCATCTCCTGCCGGGAATTGATGACGGAGCAAAGGGAATGGATGAGTCGTTGATTTTAGCCCGTCAACTGAGCAAGGTAGGCTTTCAGAAGGTTATTGCAACTCCACATGTACTTGAGGGACGTAGATTCCTGGATCCCAAGGTTATCCGAGAGGCGACAGTCCGTTTGAACCTTGAATTGGAACGGGAGGGTATCCCTATAGAAGTACTCCCTGGAGCTGAAAATTATATTTTTCCAGAATTACCTCGATATCTCAAGGAAAATAAAATTCTTACTATGGCCGATAGTCATAAATATCTTCTTTTTGAACTCCCGATTCAGGTACTGCCCAGTTATACGGAACAAGTGATCTTTGAATTACAAGTGCAAGGAATTGTTCCCGTATTGGCGCATCCTGAACGCTACGGCTATTTAGCCGAAGCAACAGAACTTCTGGTAAAGTGGAAAAACAATGGGGTTCTTCTGCAAGTGGATTTGCGAAGTTTGGAAGGACTTTTCGGCCGGGGACCACTTAAGTTAGCCAACTGGTTACTGGAAAATGGCTTGGTACAACTGATCGGGACAGATGCCCATTTTGCATATCATCATGAGGACAGGTATAAAAAAGCACTCCTGTACTTTTCCCAGAGAGTTGGGCCCCAGTACTTTGAGCGTTACTTTAAGACGAATCCTCAGGCTATTTTAGGAGGTGAAGGATTGGAGATCCTGAATAAGGAACAAACAATGACTCCCTTTCGTAATAAAGGAAAAGGCTGGGGATTCAAGGCAAATGCGGGAGAAAAAATACGCAGTTTCTTTGCCAGCGGTAGCAATGAGGGATCTTCTCGATAAGTAAAAACCTAGATTCAGCATCTTAATACAGGGAGCCTAAAGTGAAGTAATTAAAAAATACAGAGAATAAAAGGAACGGGACAGGCATAACTAATAACAGACAACAAATAACAAATAACTATTAAGTGTATTTCTTGGTTGTTTTGACATTATGAGGAGGAAAGAATGGAACAGGAAATCGACCTGAGAAAAATTTGGGAAGTCATTAAAAAACGCTGGTTGATCCTCGTCGCCATTCCCCTCTCGGCGGCTTTGATCAGCGGCGGGATTAGTTTTTATGTACTCAAGCCGGTCTATCAATCCTCAACTACTCTCATCGTGGGCAAGAAAGCTATCGATTTAGAGGAACAGTCTGCCAGACAGCTTTTGGAAAATAATGTCCTAGAGGCTAATAGGCAGCTTGCAAAGACCTATGGCGAAATCGCCAAGAGCCGAACTGTAAGGGAACAGGTCATCATCGAGCTCAATTTAGGATTAAGCGAAGACGAATTGAATTCAAATATTAGCGTTAGTCAAATTAATGAGACAGAAATCCTTCAGATCACTGTCTCAGATACAAACCCTCAATTAGCTGCAGATATCGCCAATAGCGTAGCGCGGAAGTTCGAAGCGGCAGTCATGGAGATCAAAAAAGTCGATTCAGTCAGCATTGTCGACAAAGCCGTGGCCCCCATTGCTCCAGTCAAGCCGGACAAGATCGTGAATATTCTCATCGCCTTTATAGCAGGTTTTATAGGAGCCCTCGGGCTATCCCTTTTGCTCGAATATCTGAACAACACGATCAGCAGCAGTAAGGAAGCAGAAGAACTCCTGGGGCTGTCGGTGTTGGGAGTTATACTCGATTATCGGTATGACAAAATTAGAAAGGAGAGACCATGCGAGAATATAATCTCAGAACCTTAGACAATCCTAAATCCCTGACAGCGGAAGCCTATCGCACCCTACGTACGAACATCCAGTTTGCCAATGCCGATAAAGTAATCAGGCGTATCCTCTTTACTAGCGCTGGATCCGAGGAAGGTAAATCATCCATCGTAGCAAATCTTGCAGTCAGCATGTCCCAAGCCGGAAAAAACGTCATCATTATTGATGCTGACTTGCGTAATCCGTCACAGCACAAGATCTTCGGGCTATCTAATCTGTTGGGGCTAACTATCACCTTGGCAGAAGATGTACCCGTTTCTGATTTTATCGTTAAAACTCCACACGAAGGATTAGATATCCTGACATCCGGTCCAATCCCCCCGAATCCTGCCGAGCTTCTAGATTCCCGGCGTATGAAACACATTTTGAATGAAATAACCCAAACCTATGATTTCGTGCTTATCGATTCCCCGCCAGTCATTCCCGTTACAGACGCTTCAATTCTAGCCCAGTTGGTAGATGGTGTCGTCCTTGTCTTGGCTGCACGGGAAGTTAAGCGGGAATATGCCCTGCGCGCCAAAGAACAGCTCGAGAAAGTAGGAGCTAAAATCCTTGGTACCATATTGAATAAAGCCAAGGTGCAATCCAAGAAGCAAAATTATTATTACTAAAAGAATTAAAAAACACTTCGTGTATGAGATGCGATGGATAAAAGCGCATAAAGATTCATTGTTGCTAAGCCTTTAGGTCTAGTTTTTTTTTGTTTTTCTGACAAAAGGACATCCTTGATGATAAATGCCGAAAAAAATTGGAAATTCATTGGAATTAACAGCTTGAATTTTGAATAATCTTTAGGAATAAGAGGTGTGGAAGGAGCGAGGAGATGTTAAGGGAAAAAAATGGGATCATTGAGCCCATTTCATTGTTGATAGACCTTTTCCTAATAGGTATTGGTTTTTACCTCATTATCAAGCTCGCTATCAATTCGGATTATATTCCGCTAAAGTATTTTCTGATTTTCCTGTCTTATATTCTTTTTTGGACTTTAAACTCTAATGTAATGAGAGTATATGAATCGAGACGCTTTATGTCTTTTGAACAGGAACTATTGAAAATATTTAAATCACATTTTCTCTCCTTTATATTGACAATCTCTTTTTTAATTTTATTTGATCCGAAATTCATAGGTGACCGTTTTATTTTTTATTTTGTAGCCATCGCTTTAGGACTGACCTTCAGCGTTCATATCCTGATTCGGCTGATTTTGCAATACGGGAGACGATCGGGATATAACACCAAGTACAGTTTAATTTTAGGAAGCGGTATTGCTGCTAAAACATATCTAGAAAAAGTTAAAAACAATCCTCAATTGGGCTATAAAATTATTGGTTATTTAGCGCCCCAAAGAAATGGTCTGGAGATACCTTATTTAGGAACTTACTCTCAGTTAGAATCAGTTATGAATCTTCATATCGTGGATACGACGGTTGTGACAGCGTCAGTCACTGAAGAAGGAATTGAGGAGAATCTTGCATTACTCGATATGATGGGGAAAAATGTCGTGATTATGGTCGATGATATGGTAGCCAAAGTTGCCAGTAGCAGATCTTTAGATTTTGGTGGGCTTTCGATGGTTGCCTTCGATAGTCATCCAAGAAATCCTTGGCAAGAGATGGGTAAACAATTCTTCGATTTCGGAGTAACCTTGGTAATCTTATTATTGATCAGCCCACTCATGTTAGCCATAACCCTGGCAATTAAAATTTCCTCAAACGGTCCGGTCATTTTCTCTCAGGAACGGGTTGGTCTTAATGGACGCATTTTCAAGATGTATAAATTCAGATCGATGGTCGTGAATGCGGAAGCGTTAAAAGCAGAGCTTGCTGACCAGAACGAAATGAGCGGCCCTGTTTTTAAGATTAAAAATGATCCCCGAGTAACAACAGTAGGAAAATTTCTTAGAAAGACTAGTTTAGATGAATTGCCGCAATTATGGAACGTTCTTAAGCAGGATATGAGTTTGGTTGGACCAAGGCCGCCACTTCCGAGTGAAGTAAATATGTATGATCCGAAGCATCGAAAAAGATTAGCGGTAAGGCCGGGAATTACCTGTATTTGGCAGATTAGTGGGCGAAATCATGTCGACTTTAATCAGTGGATGGATATGGATGCTGAGTATGTCGACAGGTGGACGTTTTGGTTGGATATGGTGATCTTAGCAAAGACGGTGCCGGTGGTTTTAATGAGGAAAGGTGCGTGTTAGGTGAACATGAAAGATATAAGAGTAAAACGTCCTAAATTATGTTTGGTCTCGTCTTCAGGGGGGCATTGGGAACAGTTGAAGAGATTACAGCCTCTGCTAGATAAATACGATGGCTTTTATGTTTCTGAGAAGACGATTTTTGAGTGTGATGCTAAGTACCTGATGTATCAAACTGATTTAAAGGATAAGTTTATGATCCCCAAAATGATCGCCAATAGCTTAATGGTTCTTTTCATATGGATAAAAGAAAAACCCGACTTTGTAATTACCACTGGGACAATCGTAGCTTATCCTTTTTATTTTTTATCTCGGGTTAGTAAAAAAAAATTTGTCTTTATTGAGACATTTGCCCGGGCAAAAATGCCTACTCAAGCAGGTCTTAAGATGCATAAGCACACAGATCTTTTCATTGTACAATGGGAGTCCCAAAAGCAGTTTTATGATAATGCTGTTTACGGGGGGTGCCTATATTGATTTTCGTTTGTGTGGGTTCAAGGCACTATCCTTTTGACAGGTTGTTTAAAAAGTTAGACGAGCTCATCGAACAAGGCCTGATAGATGAAGAAATTTTTGCTCAAATAGGCACGTCCAAATATATTCCAAGACACTTTGCCTATAAAGATTTCTTAAATCGTGATGAGTTTGAATCAAAGATTGATGAGGCCCAAATCGTAATTTCTCACGGAGCTACGGGTTCATTTATACAAGCATTAAATAAAGGCAAACAAGTAATAGGCGTGACAAGATTAGCAAGGTATGGGGAGCATATCGATGATCATCAAATACAAACCAATGAAGCTTTTGCAGAAAATAAATATATATTAGCTGTCTTCGAAATAGATGAATTATATGATGCCATTAAATCTTATAAAGATGGAACTGCTGATGTGGTAAAATGGGAAAATTTAAATCCAAACGCGATTATCGATTTGATTGACGGATTTATTCAGGAAAACTTGAAGTGAGGATACATTAAATGAATCAAACATTAAAAAACATTTTATTAATACCAATGAATATTCTTTTTAAAATAAATCCAACAACTGAATTAAAATTATTATTTTTTCTGAAAAAAGGTTACAAACTCAATTTATCTAATCCTAGAACCTTTAATGAAAAAATAAATTGGATAAAACTTTATTATAGAAATGATTTAATTCCCATTTGTGCAGACAAATATACTGTTCGCCAGTATGTTGAAGATTGTGGTTACAAAGAGATTCTAGTTGATTTACTATGGGAAGGTTTTGATGCAAATAAAATACCTTTCGATAAACTTCCAAAGCAATTTGTATTAAAAGTAACCCATGGCTCAGGACTAAATATTATTTGCAGAAATAAAGATAAATTAAATATCGAACGTACAACAAAAAAGTTAAATAAATGGTTAAAACATAAATATCTTCCTTGCTATGGAGAATGGTTCTATAGAAAAGTAAGACCAAGAATTATCATTGAGAGGTTCTTGTCGGAAGACGGTGATACTTTACCTATTGATTATAAATTGTACTATTTTAATAATATCAATGGCGCCGGTGGTATTGAATTTACCGCAATACATACGGATAGGTTTACGAACCATAAGATGACAATGTATGATGCTGATTGGAATAAGATGAACGGAGTCTCATATGGATATCCCTCTGAAATAGATTATCAGGCCAAACCAAAGCATTATGATGAGATGGTAGAAATTACGAAGATATTAGCAAAACCTTTCTTACATGCACGGATAGACTTTTACATAATTCGAGATAAATTGTACTTAGGTGAAATAACCTTTACCTGTAGTGCAGGATTTGCAAATATTAAGCCTTATGAATTTGATGTCAAGATGGGAAGTTGGATTAAATTACCTGACAAAAGTGAACTTATAGGAGTAAATTTATGAAATTCTATATTTGGTTTGAAAAATTTATGGATTTAATTTTACGCCTATTATGGATATTGGTCGTCTGGATTCATGAGATGAAGAACATAAGGAAGAAGAAAAAACTATATTCAGAAATTCAACTGCAACCTCATCAGATTCAAGAAATTGATAGAATGTGGAAGCAGGCATATGGCAGGAAAATACCAAGGACCTGGAACAGATTATACCAAAGTTATATGGGTCAATTTGATGCTAAATACTTTCCAGAAATATTATTTACAACAAAATTAGAATTAGTGATGAACCAAAGACATGTTTGCAGAGTGCTATGTGATAAAAATTTGTTAGGAATCTTATTTGAAGATGATGAGGTTAAAGTACCCAAAACAATTGTCTCGAATGCCTGGGGTTATCTTTATGATGGAAGTCACAACATAATAACTGAAGAAAAGATGTTAGAGGTCCTAAAAGATGTGGGGAATATTGTTATTAAGCCAACCATTAACACTAACTCCGGTATCGGTATAACCATGCATAATATCCAAAATGGTATAGATTTATTATCAGGGGAGAGTGTTAAAAACATCATTATAAAATTAAATAATAATTATATCATCCAAGAAAAGTTAGTCGCACATTCTGATTATGCAAGACTTTATGACAAATCGATTAATACAATACGAATTATTACATATATTGTCGATAATTCTGTACATCATGGTCCGCTTGCCTTACGTATTGGACGAGGAGGGAAGTTTATTGATAATCTTCACGCTGGAGGTATTATGATTGGTCTTACAGATCATGGAATTTTAAATAAGGTCGGATTCAGTGAAATGCAAGATAGATTTTATAAGCATCCGGATTCAGGTGTTGTTTTTGAAGGATACAGCGTCTCTTCAACTTTGCAAATTATTAATGCTGCTAAAAGGTTACATGGGCGTATTCCCGGAATTGGTATAATCTCATGGGATTTTATGATAGATAAGGATGATAATGTGGTAATTATTGAGTGTAATCTTAGTTCTCAATCAATATGGTTTCCTCAGATGGTCAATGGTTGCAGCTTTTTTGGAGATGATACTGAGAAAATGATCAACTTAATTTCAAAGAAAAAATGATCACTATGTTAAAAATTTTAATTTTAAATACCATTGGTTTAGATTTTGAAGGCATCACGAATAGTATCACTTCTTATTTGGAAGCAACAGAACGCTCCGACATGAAGATTGACTTTGCTTTAGTCAGCCAGAACTTTCATCCGGAGATGCTTAGGATTATACGAGAGATGGGATGCGGCATACATGTGCTTCCGTTACGAATGAAGGAAACTTTCCGGTATTTTTTAGCTTTGCGCCGCTTGATAAAAAGAAATCAATATGACATTGTTCATGCTCATGGCAATAGTACCACATTAGCTATCGAGATGTGGGCTGCTAAATTGGCGGGTTGTAAAGTAAGGATTGCCCATAGTCGTAATACATGTACGAATTATCCTAGATTAAATAAGTTACTGCGGCCGTTATTTAATTTGTCCTATACACAGGGCTTTGCGTGTGGTATTCAAGCGGGCAAATGGCTCTTTGGCAATAAAGATTTCAGAGTAATCCCTAATGGCAAAGATATCTCAAAGTTTGCTTATAACCCAAACAGAAGAATTGAGCTACGAACAAAATTAAAATTAACCGGTAAGGTTGTTATAGGGCATGCCGGCAACTTCAATTATCAAAAAAATCATGAATATTTAATTAAGATATTCAAGGAGTTGGCTTGTGAAGATAAACATTATGTACTTTATTTGATAGGTGAGGGTTCACTTCGTCCACAGATAGAGAAAATGGTTGAAGCGTATGAATTAGAAGAACAAGTTATTTTTACCGGGAGTATATCCAATATGGCTGATATGCTGCAAGCAATGGATATTATGATCTTTCCGTCTAGATTCGAAGGCTTACCTAACGTGGTGTTAGAGTGGCAGATTGCCTGTCTGCCCTGTGTGATTTCTGACGTAATCACAAAAGAATGTAAATTAACAGATTTGGTTACCTATATGCCGCTGCAAGAAGGGCCGTCTGCATGGGCCGAAAAGATTCGTTCCATAAAAATCCCTGACAGAGAAAAGATAAAAGAGGGTGTATTAGAGCAAATCCAGGCGGCTGGTTTTGATATTCAGGAAAATGCCAAGCAATTAAAAGAAATTTATTATAAGTTAGTTGGAGGAGGTGATGAAATAAATGATGGAAAAAGCAAATCGTATCATCTTTATCAGCAATGAAGTAGCCAACGGGGGTGCGGGGCGCGTTATCAGTGTTTTAGCAAACGCCTTTGCAGGAAAAGGGTATCATGTTTCGGTATACGCTTTTAATAACAGGTATGAAACCTATCCAATGAATCAATGGGTTGAGCAAATCTTTTTAAAAGTAAGATATACACAAAAACTGATCAATAAATTGGACAGGATTCGGCAACTGCGAAACGTATTTAAAAACAACCCAGGTGCTACTATCGTTGCCTTCGAATACTTTGTTAACATGCAGACGATCATTGCGGGTTTGAGATTGAAAAATAAAATAATTATCTCCGAAAGAAATGATCCGACCCAACAGGATAATAAAAAAATGATTAAACCCCTCAGATCCTTTCTATATCGATGGGCAGACGGTCTGGTATGCCAGACACCGGGTGCTAAGGCCTACTTTCCAAAAGCGGTTCAAGAGAAAACAGTTGTTATTGCCAACCCTATTATGGAAGGACTGCCGGAATTGTTCTGGGGAGAAAGAAGAAAAGAAATCGTTAATTTTGGACGTTTAGAAAAGCAAAAGAACCTCTTGCTGTTGATTGATGCATTTGCATTATTTCATAAGGAGTACCCCGAATATAGGCTATCCCTTTATGGAGACGGCAGTGAAAGGAATCGAATAGAAACCTATATTGATCAAAAACACTTACGGCATTGCATTACTGTGCACAGAAGCATTCCAGATATACATGAAAAAGTAATCGAGTGTACCATGTTTGTTTCCTCTTCGGATTACGAAGGCCTTTCCAACTCTATGATCGAGGCGATGGCCATCGGTCTCCCATGTATTGTCACTGACTGCCCTTGCGGCGGAGCGAGAATGATGATTAATTCCTATGAGAATGGGATATTGGTTCCGGTGAGAGATGTGAAGGCCATGTTTGAAGCAATGAAATATATCATAGAAAACCCAGAGAAAGCAGCTGCTATTTCCAGGAATGCTACAAAAGTCAGTTTAGATTTGGCAGTGGGTAAAATAGTAACTGAATGGGAACGGATGATGTGATACATGATTTTATCGAATAGAATCAAAATAGTGGATATTTTGATCGTTTTATACATCTTTGGTTCTATAGTGCTGGACCCAGGAGATAATCTGTTAAGGCTGATTAAAGTCTTACTTGTTATCCCCTGCATTATCTATATTATGAAGTCACAAAAACTCTATCTTAATACTTATGTAAAATGGATGCTAGCCTTTAGCATATTTGCAGGGTTATCCTTTTCTTGGGCACTTTCTATCGATAATGCTGCTTATCGCTACCAGACGTTGGTACTGAATTTTATCGGAATTTATTGTCTGCTTGTGTATATTAAAAATCAAACTGACAGGATTACTTTGATATTAAATACAATGGTCTTTGCCCCAATGATTCTGGAAATGCGAGTTGTTATGTCTTTTGGGCTTCTTGCGTTTCAGGATACCAGAAACCTGGATAGTATAATGAGTTCCAATTTAATCGGGATGCGTGCCGGGATCGCAGTTGTGCTGGGTGCTTATTTATTTTTGACAGGTAAAAAATATAGAATCATTTACCTGTTCAGTATGGCCTTGAATACAGGGATTGTAATTTTGTCCGGATCGAGGAAAGCCATATTGTTTATGCTGATTCCGTTACTTTTGTATTACATCTTCAGTCAAAGTAATATTTTAAAACGCCTCAGAAATGCCCTGCTCGCAATTGGGTTGGTCTGTGTAGCCTTTTATGCGATTATGAATATTCCCTTTGTCTACGACATGGTTGGTTCTCGCTTTGAGACGCTGATCTATGGATTTATTGGTACTGGTAAAACAGATGGAAGTACGAGCATGCGGTTAAAGATGATCGAGTGGGGCCTGGAATGGTTTAAGATGAAGCCATGGATTGGTTATGGTATTAACAATTATATGAGTCTGCTTGGAACAATGAAAACTTATGCCGGAACAACCGGTGTCTATGCTCATAATAATTATATTGAACTGTTAGTTGATCTGGGGATGATTGGAACAGCAATCTATTATTTTATATATTTCAAGATGTTGGAGAAAGCTGTTCGCCTTAAAAAAAGGCTTGCCCCCTTACAATTGATCATGGTCACCATCTTGGTATCCATTATTGTAAATGAATATGGGATGGTATCTTATATCGATATATATACGCAAATTATCCTGGCACTCACCTGGACTTTACTTTTTAGACAAGAAGAAAAGGTAAACGGAAAAGGGGGCGGTTTAAGATGCTAGAGATATCAAAACAGCTTTTTTTTAACTGGAATAACAGCAAAATACATTATTGCCATTGGAAAAGCAATGAGCACCTCGAAGAAGGTCTAAATGGTTTGACAGATTTAGATGTACTTGTTTCTTTGGACAACAAAAATCACTGTGAAAGCATACTGAGGAACTTAAATTTTATTGAGTGTAATCCACAATACGGTTCTCGATATCCAGGCGTAGATGATTGGATTGGCTATGATGCCCAAACGGGCAGATTGATCCATATTCATCTACATTACCAAATCATAACCGGCCATCGAGGTCTGAAAGAATATAACTTACCTTGGTCGCAGGAGGCTCTTGACACAAGAATTAAAGACAATCGTACAGGTGTATATATCATGGAGCCAAATATGGAGATCATGACCCTGTATACACGTATTGCCCTGAAAGCATCATTAAAGAAGATTTACACTGCAAAAAGAGGCAATTTTAAATTAGACATCGGCACTTTAAAAGAAATAACTTATTTAAAAAAAAGAATTAACTTAACACCATTAACAATTTTAATAAAAAAATTTTATGGTAGTGACAAGTTGTTAAAAGAATTTATTGAAAGACAGACCCTTACTTCCGAAGACTTTTTGTCATTACACAAGTATATAACTAAAAGTATGATACCTTGTTGTACGATGAGCACATTTACGTCACTTGTGCAGAAAAATTATTTTAATATCGTGCTTCCTATCAGGAATTTATTAAGAAAAAAAGTTAAAAGGTTAATTATCTATAAAAAGACACCCCAAACTGGTGGAATGATGATAGCGTTTATTGGGCAGGATGGTTCAGGAAAAAGTACTGTGACGGATGAAATACTGGAATGGTTAACATGGAAGTTAGATGCCAATAAGTTTTATCTTGGCAGTGGAGAACACTATTATTCATGGCAAAAAACTTTAAAGAAAAAAATTGAAAACAAAAAAATCTATAAAATAGTAGCTGTGTTATCTGCTTTACTTACGTTAAGTAATCATATATCTGCTGCCAGGAGAACATATAAATCGCTCAACAAAGCAAAAAAATATGTTCTGTGCGGAGGTATTGCTATCTTTGACAGATATCCCCAAACAAAGCATTTTGGTATTAATGATGGTCCTAAGATTAGAGTTAACTATGTAGATAAAATTAGCAATCCATTGTTAAAAAAATATATACTTTACTGTGCCAAAGTGGAAGAGAATTATCTTATCAGGGCTGAAAAAATTGTTCCTGGACTTGTATTTAAACTGATTTTACCACCTGAAATATCGATCAAAAGAAAACCAGAGGAAGATTTTGATACCGTAAAAAGAAAACATGAAATAGTTAAAAGTTTATCATTTGAATATTCAAAAGTGTATTACATTGATTCGACCATGGAATATGGTAAAGAGATAAAGGAGATAAAAGAATTAATATGGGACAACCTGCGGAAACAAAGATAATCGAATTTAATGGGTTAGCAGGATGCGGTAAAACAACATTGGCAAGAGAATTAAAGGAAGAGTTAATTAGAAGGGGATATCGCGTCATTCTATTCGGTGAAGCTTATCATATATTTAAAGAGCACCCATTTAAAAACATAATTAGATGTTTTGAATGGCCGTTATTTCTTCAATACATAAGATTTTTTTTAGTAATAGGAAGAAAAAAAGAAAATACATTATTTATATATTGGGCTGCATTAAGAATTAGTTTGATCTATCGATGGTGCTTGAAAACCGGAGAATATAATTTCATTTTATGTGATCATGGTTTAATTCAAAATATAATTTCATTATTAGGATTTGATCAGTTAAAACATTGTGAAAGGTTTAATCGGTGTTTCACTTCTATCTTAAAAGCTGAGAGCAAGATTTATATCGTAAATTGCAATGTACCCATAGAATTATCCAGTAAACGGATACACATCAGAAAAAAAAACACAGGAAGATTGGATGTAATTAGCAATGATTTGGACTTGAAAAAGTTATTGCGAATAACAGAAATTAATTTTATTGCAGTACGCAACAAAGTAAAAACCATCCAAAAAGAATGGCCGATTATTGATCTTGAAACGGATAAACCAATACAAATAAACATACAAAGAATGTTAAACTTATTAAGTCAAAGGAACCAATACGAATGATTTTCGAAAAAACTATACGTAAACTGACAGATAACGCATATGTTTTTTCCATGTTAGCCAGAATTATTGGCGTAATGACAGGGTTAGTCCATTCCATACTCTATACCCGGTATTTAGGGGCGGAGTTGAGGGGTGAGGCTTCTGTTATTTTGAATTATGCAGGATTGATTTCTTTAGTTCTCTGTTTTGGTGTATATCAGGCGTATCCTTTTTTTAAAAAAAAGACTGGTCAGGATATTTATAGAGAATATATCAATTATGTTTTTGGACTGTTTTTCCTCTACATCATTATAAGTGCTATCTTAATTTTTCTTTTGGATTTACCGACGGATCTTAAAGTTGTAACTTTACTAATCCCATTACTGATGGGAATTAAGCAGTTAAACTATGTGGTCTTAATAGAAAATCCTAAATTGCGAAATACTGCCAGTATTCGACTTGACTTGTTTGATATCGCTTTTCTTGTTATTCTAATGATCTTTACAACAGCAAACTATTTTCTTTGTATCACTTTCTTAATAGTAAAACATTTAGTCTACTTTATCATTGCAGTTTCAAATTTAAAAATCAAAGTTAAAACTATTCGTCCCAATTTGAAAGGGATTTCTCCCTATATAAAATACGGCATTGTTCCAATGGTTACAGTTATTTTTATGGAAATAAATTATAAGGTTGATGTGCTTATTCTACAATATTTCAACATAGATATGGCTCAAATAGGTATTTACTCGCTGGGTGTACTGTTAGCAAATAAATTATGGATGATACCGGATGCGCTTAAAGATATATTACTATCTAAGCTTACTAAAGGAAGAACGGCTGAAGAAGTGGTCAAAATTAGCAGGATCTCATTTTTTATGATGCTTCTTTTTATTCTAGCTGCCGTGTTTTTTGGCAAACCAGTTATTTGTCTATTATATGGAGCTGAATTTAGCGGTGCCTATTTTGTTACGATGATATTATTAGCAGGAGTTTTAGGTATGGTATTTTACAAAATGGTTTATTCATACAATGTGGTGAATGGTCATAAAAATGTGAATCTGGTTCTTTTAGGTATAGCTGCAATTTTAAATGTGAGTTTAAATATTATCCTTATTCCATCATATGGCATAATGGGAGCTGCAGCTGCCTCTTTTGCTTCATATATAGTTTGTGGGATAAGCTTTTTAGTATATTTTTGTCTGAAAACAAGAACACCGTTATTAGATATGTTGATAATCAAGCGTAAAGATATTAAGATGATCTTTAATTTTATAAAGAAATAAGTATGGTCTGGCAAATACCAATAATAAGGACAAAGTTTAATAGCATAACTATGATATGAAGGCGATTTTCTTCTTCAATGGAAGTGATGGAAAAGAAGATTGCAAATATAAAAAATAATTGAATGAAAGATAAGGAGGATAATAAATGAGAACCCACAAATGGCATTTCTGGAGACCAATGTCAAAATGTCTTGCCATGGTTATTGTGCTTACTTGGATAACGCCCATTACCTATGCTGCTGAAAAACCCCAGGGTCAAGGTGGTTTTTTTCATAAGGTCAGGGTAATCGACACAATGAATATCGGGATTCCAAACCTAGGGGGGCTGACCTTCCTACCCAAAACAAATCAATTTGAGGTTATGAACACGAATCCATCGGACCCATCACTCTCACAATTTACTGATTTATTGTCAGTTACGATGGATGAAAAACTTGAAGGATCAGTTCGTATTCCGGTTGCCAAACTGGACTCTGTAAATACCGCATATGATGAGGATTTTGGCGGCTTGTTGATCTTAGAACAAAGCGGACAGAGCCTTGTCCTGGTTCCAACGGGAACTGACGGCAAATTGCAGCCATCTATGCTGACCCGGCAAAATATTCAATCTTGGAGATTGAAAAAGCCAAAGGGCATGACCGTGGATCATACCGGAAAACAGATATTTATTTTGGATTTGTCCGGGCCGAGTATAATTAAAATCACGCCAGCAGGCAGCAAGGGGTTGGAGAATGCATCTATTACAACGGTGGATCTTCGGCAACTTGGCATCTTAAAGCCCCATGGGCTGGCCTTTGATTCGGCAACCGGTCATCTTCACCTTTTTAGTCAAGATAACCAGACGCTATATGAAATAGCGCAGTCCGGAGAGATTGTAGCCACCCGCAACTTATCAACTTTTAAACTCACTAACCTGAAAGCTTTGGTTTTTGCGCCAAGCTTTGATCAGACTGATAATCCGCAGCAAACAAGTCTTTATCTGGCAGACAGTAGCCGTATCATTGAGTTGTCCTTATACGAACCGGTTGTTATGGCTGCAAGTACGTTTAGTTCAGTGCTGTACCATACCATCGACACTTCTAGTTTAACACCGCCGAGTCCTGATCCATGCGGCATCGAATATTTACCATCATCAAATACGCTTTTATTTTGTGATTCCGAAGTGGATGAAATGACCAATCTATGGGCAAACGCGAACCTATTTGAAACCACGCTTAGCGGTACAATCGTTAGAACTTCTAATATAAGATCTTTTACCAAAGAACCAACGGGCATTGCCTATAACCCTGCCAACGGGCATATGTTTATTTCGGAGGACGATGGGCATAGAATATTTGAGGTGGCACCCGGCAAGGATGGTTTTTTTGGCACTTCAGACGACACCCGTTCAGTGTTTATGACCTCATATTTTGGCTCGAACGATCCTGAAGGAGTGGCATTTGATTCTTCGTCCAACACCCTTTTTATCGTTGATGGTGTCAATGAAGAAGTTTATCTAATTAAGCCGGGTATCAATGGCCAGTTCGATGGTGTACCGCCATATGGTGATGATCTTGTGACAAACTTTGACACTACAATTTTAGGAGTACACGATCCAGAAGGAATTGGCTTCTGCCCAGCTACAGGCCATTTGTACATTTCAGACACAGCATCGAGGACTGTTGTGGCAGAGGTTACCGTAGCCGGTACTTTGGAACAAACGATTGATATCTCTGCAGCTTCAGCCCGAAAACTTTCGGGGATAGGCTTCGGACCGAGCAGTACCGATCCGGCATCTGTGGCTATGTATGTAACTGATCGCGGTGTAGATAACAATGTGGATCCAAATGAAAACGACGGAAAAATATATGAGTTATCCATACCAACGAACAACAATGCGCCAACCGTGAGTATAATCGGTCCTGTAAACGGAGCCTCTTATATGAGTGGCGACGCCATAAACTTCAGCGGAAGCGCCAGTGATACGGAGGATGGGAACCTGAGTGCGAGTATGACATGGACCTCATCGATTGATGGTTTAATCGGAAATGGCAGTTCATTTAACGTTAGCAATTTGACTATCGGTACTCATACCATAACAACCACAGTATCCGACAGCAACGGAGTGAGCAGTTCAGCGAGTGTTACTGTATCAGTAGACCCCATACCCCAGATTAGCAAGTTTACGCCAACCGACGATGCAAAGGTTAGCAGTATAAATCCGAATAAAAACTACGGCTCAATAACTACATTGGAAGTGCGTAAAAGCACATATACGCTCCATAGCTATCTTAAGTTCAATGTAACCGGATTAAGCGGTACGATGAAGAACGCTAAGATAAGGGTATATTCTGTTGCAAGCAGTAGAGATGGAGGTTCTATCTATGCTGTATCCAACAATTACAATGGAACCAGTATTCCCTGGTTGGAAAGTGGATTAACTTACAATAATGCCCCGAGTATAATAGGGGAGCCTTTGAGTACAAAGACGAAGGTAACAATTGATTCCTGGGTTGATTATGATGTGACAGCAGCGATTACAGGCAATGGAGAGTACAGCTTTGCTTTAGCAAACATTTCATCCCAGTATACCAAATATAATTCCAGTGAAGCTAGCCTCAACCTACCTGAACTGGTAATCGAGATGGAGTAGCAGGGATATTGTTAATATGTAGTTAACGATATTATGAAGGAAGAGTCCCTAAGGGCTCTTCTTTTTGTGCCGAACAAAAAAATGATTTATTGATTCTTGTATAGATTGGACTGGAATAAGATTACATAGGAGAGCGTTTGTCCAGATGTTTTTCTCCGAAGATCAATCAACGGAAATGGAGAATGATTAATGATTATGTATGACATAACATTTAAAACGTTATCCCCCCGATCTCAAAAGCCATTAAGTATTGAACGTCCGCTCAACATCACCGTAGCGGGGACGGGTTATGTTGGCTTGGTTTCAGGGGTATGTATGGCCCATAGAGGACATAACGTCACTTGTGTAGATATTAATGAGAAAAAAATAACAATGCTGCAACGGGGAACATCTCCAATTTACGAACAAGATTTACAGGAATTGATGTACCTTAATGAAGCGAGATTAACTTTTACGACAGACTATAAATCTGCTTACAAAAATGCAGATGCCATTTTTGTTGGTGTAGGAACCCCTGAACAGCCTGATGGTTCTGCTAACTTAGTATACATAGCAACAGTTGCAAGACAAATTGCGGAAACGGTAGAAAAGGACTGCCTCGTAGTGGTGAAATCCACAGTTCCCGTGGGTACCAATGATAAAGTCGAGAAGTTTATTCAGGATTTTTTAGCAAATGATGTAGAAGTACAAGTCGCATCAAATCCAGAATTCTTAGCTCAAGGCACGGCAGTACGCGACACGCTTGAGGCGGCTAGGATTATTATCGGCACAAATAGCCAAAAAGCCAGGGATACGCTTATAACAATCTATGAGCCGTTTGGCTTGCCGATCGTATCCGTGTCAAGACGCTCTGCTGAGATGATTAAATACGCCGCCAATGATTTTCTAGCATTAAAAATATCCTATATGAATGATATTGCAAACCTTTGTGAACTGGTCGGCGCCGATATTGAAGAAGTCGCCAGAGGGATGGGGTATGACAGCCGGATTGGCAGTAGATTCCTAAATGCGGGTATTGGATATGGCGGGAGTTGCTTCCCAAAAGATACGAAAGCACTAGATTATCTGGCAACTTTGCATGGGTATAACATTAGAACAGTTAAGGCTGCTATCGATGTCAATAACGATCAAAAACTCCTTCTGTATAAGAAGGCTTGTCAGCGGCTTATCACCTTTAATGGTTTGAAAGTAGCAGTATTAGGGCTAACCTTTAAGCCCGGGACTGATGATTTAAGAGAAGCCCCATCGCTAGCAAATGTACCTTTATTATTAACGCAAGGGGCGGATATTTATGCCTATGATCCGGTTGGTACGGAGAACTTTAAAAGACAATTTTTTAACACGGGTTTAGAACAAGAAGTGAAGTATGGCAAGAAAAGCATACATTATGTAAGGACAGCTGAAGAAGCACTGGATAGTGCAAATGTCTGCTTTATATTTACCGAATGGGAAGAAATTAAAGCACTGGAGCCGGGAGACTATAAGAAGCTCATGCGTACACCTCTTGTTTATGATGGCCGGAATATTTACGATGTAAATGAGATGAGAGAAAGCGGCGTTGAATACTATTCGATTGGCAGAAAATAATGGTATTAAGTGAGGATATTAGTTAGGAAAGCTATCTATCTATTATAAAAGGAGAAGTTGATGACCATGATAGAAGGATATAAGGAATTAGACCCGAGTAAACTTTATTTAATTACCGGCAGCGCCGGATTCATTGGTTTTTTCTTATCTAAGAAGCTTTTGGAACAAGGATGCAGAGTCGTTGGCATTGATAATATGAACGACTACTATGATGTGAATTTAAAGGAGAGCCGACTTAAGCTATTAGAAGAACAAGAACAGTACACTTTTATAAAAGAGGATATCTCAGATGGAGAAACCCTTAAGGAGGTCTTTGAAGAGTATAAGCCCGAGATTGTGGTGAATTTAGCAGCACAGGCGGGAGTACGATATTCTATTAAGAACCCGGATGCATATATTCAGAGTAATATTATTGGTTTCTATAATATTTTGGAAGCCTGTCGTCACAATCCTGTCCAACACTTAGTCTATGCATCGTCAAGTTCAGTCTATGGCGCTAATATGAAAGTGCCGTTTTCAACAGAGGATAAAGTAGACAATCCTGTTTCTCTCTATGCTGCATCGAAGAAATCCAATGAATTAATGGCGCATAGCTATAGCCAATTGTATAGCATACCTTCTACCGGCTTGCGGTTCTTTACTGTATACGGCCCGATGGGAAGACCGGACATGGCCTATTATGCTTTTACTCAGAAGATATTTAATGGCGAGGCCATTAAGGTATTTAACTACGGGAATTGTTATCGAGACTTCACCTATATCGATGATATTATAGAATCAATGATGAGGATACTTTGTAATCCGCCAGCTAAGAGAGTAGATAAAGACAGCATCCTCGATGGGTTACAATACGCAGTTTACAATATTGGTAATAATCGGCCGGAACAATTGATGGATTATATCGCTGCTTTAGAGAAGGCGTTGAGTAAAGCGGTCAGTCGAGAGATTGTTGCGAAGAAAGAGCTCCTTCCAATGCAACCTGGAGATGTAAAGGCCACGTATAGCGACAGTACACCCCTAGAGAGGGATTTTGAGTTTAAGCCGAGTACAACTATCGAGGAAGGGCTGCAACGGTTTGCGGATTGGTATGTTGATTATTATCGGATATCCTAATTTCTTGGAAGGATTGACAACAGCAAACTAGACAGATCCGTTAGAAAAAAGACATGAGGAGATTTCTAGAGATAATGGAATAAATGAGTTATTTGAAAAATACGTTTTAGCATAAGAGTTAATTTAGGAGGGATTTAATTGAACGCAATATTACTGCCAGGAGATTTTGTCCGGGAATCCCTGGAATTACACCTCTTTTTTGGACGAATTATGAAAGAGCACTCCATATTTCTCGAAGCTGGTTTTGTGGCGAAGGATGCAGCATTCGCGCGGCAAGCGGATATGTTTAAGACCCAATTTGCTGAATTATTAAGGGAAGCTGTTTTTTTGGCAAACGGGGTTATCAGTGAAGAAACATTAAGCTCAGGGGAATCAATAACAGATAAAACGCTACGAGCAGAACAAATTACTGAGGAACTATCCGGTATTGCTATTGAATCAGTTATTACGAATGAAGAATTCGGACTAACCCCTAATACCGGAATAAATCCAGCACAACTGGAGGCACAAGTCACTGTCTTAAATCAGAAAGCCATTAGTTTGACCAATGCATTGGTCCAGTTTAAAACCAACATACTTAACGGAATGCTTCAATGTAAATTGTTCACTTTTAATTTTCCTTTATTAATAATCCATATCCGAAGAGAAGCCTTATTTTACATAAATCATTTAGAACGGTTGCAACGGCACATGGCAATTGATTTTGTTCAGGAGGCTATTGAAGAAGAAAAATTTTGGAATAGGCAAATGGCGGAGCATGCACAGTTTATTCGTCACTTATTAGATCCAACTGAATCTAGCCTAATAGTCAAAGCAGAGGGCTTTGATAGGGAATTTCATTCACTTGAGCAAAGAGTACCAGCAGCCCAAAAAAAGACAGACATAGGACGTCTGACACGGGAAACTATTACGGCAACCCGAGCATTAAGGGATTTTAAAGCAGCAGGTACAGAAGGGCTACTAACATGTAAGATAAAATCAATAATCATTCCACTCTTAGCAGATCATGTATTAAGAGAAGCCAATCATTACCTTAGAATATTAAACAGGTCAAAACGGGATTTACAATTATAACACCTTAGATTATTTCTATCATTTCAAAATAGACAGCATATTTGAATCAATAGAATGGAATTGGGATACTGTTCTAAGCTAAAATACAAAATCGGGGTTTGATCCCGTTTGTTTTTTTATGGACAAATTATCGTCAACTAATTCATGTGTTTTTAGCAAATGATATCTTTACTTGTATAGACGAGTAAATGAAATAAGAAAATTATTTCAGCATTGCAGAACTAAACAAAAAAATTCAAGGAGGATGATTGAAAGTGGTGGATTTGAAAGTCCTGACTCAAGCGATGTCCGATTTGGACGAAGACGTGTTAAACAAGGCGATTGATGAAGTGCTAAGCAAAGATGACAACGCCGCAGAAGTCCAAGAAATTGTTAAAGCCTGTCAGCAAGGTATGACGCTCGTAGGTGAACGCTATGATTCGGGCGAGTACTTTATCGGGGACTTAGTCTTTGCCGGGGAAATGTTACAAAGCGTAATGGACAAACTCAAACCGGTTTTAAGTGCAGGGTTCTCAGCAAAAGGCGGAAAAATTGTCCTGGCTACCGTTTTCGGAGATCTTCATGACATAGGCAAAAATATTTTCAGATCCATGGTTGAAGCCGCAAATTTTGAGGTGATCGACTTAGGGATCAATGTTCCGGTTAGCCAGATCGTGGACAAGGTAAAAGAAGTTAACCCTGATATTGTTGGCTTAAGCGGCGTACTGACTTTAGCGCTGGATAGTATGAAAGAAACGGTTGATGGACTGAACAATGCGGGCCTCAGAAATAAGGTCAAGGTGATTATCGGCGGAGTACCTGTTAATGAGAATGTTTGTAAAAGCATAGGGGCCGATGCCTTTTCGACAAACGCAGCTGAAGGGGTCAAAATATGCCAAAGATGGGTGGGTTGATTGATGAGTGAAGTTATGAATCTTTACCAAAAACGTGTAGAAAGAGTTTATAAAGCCATTAATCTGGAACAACCGGATCGTGTTCCGATTTCTTCCGCTCTTGGAACATGGTCTTCCTACTATGCAGGGTACACTGATTCCGAATCCAACTGGGATTTGGATAAATGCAGTAAGTCTATTCTAAAAGTAGTTAACGACATCCCGATGGACGTCTTGCACATGTTTTACGCCAGGCCTGGTGGCATGTATCAGGCTTTAGGCAGTAAATCTTTTCATTATTTAAATGAGAGCAACATTGTTCAATATTCAGATGAGAATGCGGAAGTAATGACTAGCGAAGAATATCCTGAATTTATTAAAGACCCGTTTAGGTTCATGGTTGAAAAAGTTTTGCCGCGGAAATATGCCGAATTAGCTAAAGACACACCTGCAAAAGATTTAGCACTAGCAAAAGGCGCTATGCAATTTGGTATGTATGGAGCGAAAAAGGGCGCTGCAGAGGCTAATCTAATATCCCAGTATGGAATACCTATGCTATTTGATGGTTTAGCGATAATGCCATTAGATTGGATTGCCGATTTCTTCCGGGGTATTAAAGGCGCATTTATGGATATGCGTCGTCGCCCTGAAGAATTGCTAGAGGCTGCTCAAGCACTTACTCCGTTAGTAATAAGGTTTGGAATGGGTCAGATGTTTTCAACACCACCGAAAGCAAACCCCAAAATCATCCTACTCCCTTTACATTTACCTCCTATGCTTAAGACAGCAGATTTTGATAAATTTTACTGGCCTATGTTTAAAACGATTGTGGAGGCCTTCGTTGCAAACGGAGTAATTCCAATGCCATTCTATGAAGGAGATTGGTCACGTTACTATAATCATCTTCAAGAATTACCTGTCAAGAAAACACTGGGATGGTTCGAACACGGTGATCCTAAAGAACTTAAACAAAAGCTTGGAAATACCATGTGTATACTAGGGCTTTTCCCGGTAACGTTATTACAATATGGTACGAAGGAAGAATGTATTACTAAAGCGAAAGAATTATTGGATGATCTGGCTCCTGGCGGAGGATATATTTTTTCTACCGATAAGGAACTTATTTCGGCAGCTGACGGCAAGGCGGAAAACATCATTGCCGTAAACAAGTTTGTTATGGAGTATGGTATTTATTAATAGGAGGTGCTTCACGATGGAAGAACAATTGTTGATCTCTTGGAGTGATATCGTTAAACAGCATCCGGAGCTCGCAGATAAAGATCCTGCGATGGGTACGAATTGGGATATCGGGCAGGAAATGATTTTCGCCTATGTAACTTTCCTGGCGCTCTTTTAAACAAAGAGAATAAGGAAGACCAATGTAAAGAGACTGTAACGATGGTTGAAATCGTTACAGTCTTTTGATTTTGGGAAAACACCTTGAAGCCATTGCCAATTGCTTCACTTTGCCGAAAAGTAAGATTTAGTTAAGCTTTATTAGCCTTATAAGGCTTTTATTTTTCTTTTCGGCTACTGTCCTTCCCCAAAATATTCTGGGCTTTACAGGGCAAATAGTCAAATAGACCTCTAGTTGAGGTTGAGATGCAATAATACTATAGCAAGGGAACTTAATTTCCAGCCTTTTGGGGAATTGCCTTTGCCACCCGATCCGATGATTTGAAAAGCTGTGATTATTTGTTCTTTTCAATATTTACGTTAAATTTAAGAGAATAAATATAAAGGAAATTGAGGGATAATGTGGAATTATCGTTAAGAAATGGGTCTAGGTTCAGTGATATTTATTTATATAATGTCTGTAATGGTAGTCGACTTTTTGATGATTGATTACACCATCACCCTATTTAATTATATCATTTTAGACATTGATATTGCTTGATTCTACAAGACCAATAGAGTGAGTTTGAAAATTTGTCGTTTTAGATTTTGAGTACACCTGTGTAGTAATTCCAAGAATAGCCAAATTTTAATTTGGATTGTGGATGTCTTACACCCATTTGTCAACAGACCCGCGGTTGCGAATTTAGCAAAGAAGGAATTTGTCAATTTGCCCAGAAATTACATTTATATCCATTGATGGCTGATATTCATGAGTTCAACTATTTATATCCAGGAAATATGAATGTGTCGGTTTATCTGGAGTATTTCCGACGGGCAGCAGATAACAAGGTGTTACCGTAACTTTGCCAATATGAAAGTAGTATGACGCTACGGTAACACCCAACCGTTAAATGAAATTGGCCGCAAAGGCCGCGCCGTCCTGGCGCGTATTCAGAAGATTGGCATTTGAGTTCAACAGGAATGTTAAGCTATACCTCGAGGTGGTAAATTGACAGATAACTATTTGATTGCAAAGTTTGGGAAACGGAGACATTTAGAAATGTTATCTAATGGGTCAATTTATTTTAATCCAATTTCTAAATGTCGTACTGATATAACAATATATCGTGGCGATAATAGAGAGGGGCAAGTTCCGATTGATCCGTCAAGTTTAAAAGTTCTTAATAAATCTGGTCAAAATATTTTCGATTATATACCTAAGCCAACTACTGTTATGAAATCAATAGTTGGGGACGATTCTATTTTGTTGTTCTGTGCTTCAATGATTACAAAGGATATATTATTTTATAATGACCCTAACTATATTTTTGCTGATGATTACAAGTTGGCAATAAAAGAATTTGGTGATTATGTGCTTTTGTTTAATTCTGAGGAGCTTTTAGAGCTGCTTCGTAAAGCTCAAATAAATGCAAATCCGGAATTTGGATTTACTAGCGGGCCAATTATTTATCGAGATTTAACTGACTTTTCAAAAGAAGGAGACTATCAAAAAGCTTATAATACTACAGGGAGCGTTCTAGATCCATATTTTGTTAAGAGTGATATTTACAAAACTCAGAATGAATGGAGACTTATTATAGATGGTTCTTACGAACCACTACCTACTAATAATGACGGCTCTTATATAATTAAGATTGATAAAATGAAATGGGCTAACCTATTTGATACTAAAACCTTTCTTGATACATTTTCCATAGAAATTTAGAAATATTGTTGTTTGATTTAAGGGATCGACGTCCTGTCGCCCTCTGGATATGGGGGCGACCAGCTTCATTTAACAGAGCATTGCCGAAACTGGCAACAGCAAGGTGAAGCGTACACATTTGGGGGAAGTAAGAAAGAAAATAAGAAAGTTACTTCCCTATAATAAAAAGCTTAACGAATGAGGTTGTCACACTTTTAAGCCATGGCCACATATCCTGTAAGTGAAATTACTCCAAAGGAGTGTGGATATCATGACGGATCCAGCAAAGGATACAGCAACCGATCCGGAGAATGATCCAGAAACCAATACAGTACCTGATGTCATCAGCGGACGCACGCCGAATGTAATCGCGGCTGAGATTAACATGATCAAATATCAGGCTGAGAATATCTATCTTGCCGCCACCGTAGAGATTGGAAGACGGTTGACGGAGGCCAAGTCCCTGCTTAAGTTCGGAGAATGGGGCAAGTGGCTGGAGGAGTCGGTCGATTTCTCCCAGAGCAGGGCCAATAAACTTATGCGTATCTTCAAAGAGTATGGAGAAGGACAGCTTACCAACTCAAATTCGGAGCCGAATCCGAAATTAAACTACAGCCAGGCGGTGCTTCTTTTAGGTATCCCCAAGGAGGAACGGGCGCAATTCATCGTCGATATGGATGTCGAAGGCATGACCACCCAGGAACTGCGTCAAGCGGTCAAAGAACGGACGCAGGCCCGGCAAGAAAAAGACCAGGCCCAGCAGGAGAAGGCGGACTTTCAGAAAACAGTGGAAGACCAAAGTAGTACCATCACCGAGCTGACTGCGGAACTCGCTAATCTAAAGGCCCAATTGGAGAACGTCAAGGCGTCCAAAGCAGAACTCGCTAAAACGGCCAGGCAGCTGAATGATTCGCTGGAATCGCTCCAAAAAAGCTCAGCCGCCAAGGGCTACGAGCGGATGAAAACAAACTTCATTAATACTTCGCTCAAAGTCAGGGCCAACCATATCGCCTTCCTCTGTGAAAACTTGGATCAAACCGTTAGGGAAGTAAAGCAAAAGCTGCGCGAAATCGCCCCTAATGACAAGGAGACGTATATCATTTATAAGAATAAGGTTTGCGATCTTATGGATGTGTGGCGTAAAGACGAGGCATGGAGCAGGGAAGCTTGCCCCTGCGGAGATGGGCAGTAAGGAAAAAAGAGAACGGAGCTGGACGGCATACCTCCTCAAATTCGGAGCCGAATCCGAATTCGAGGAGGTATACTACAAGCTCAAAATTGCTTTTCACCGTACTGGTTCCAAAGCGCTTGAAGCTGTTTATTCGGATAAACGCATATGACATGAAAAGAAGTTTCCGAAATAATACCAAAATTATTTTTCAGGATTGACCATGCAAATTAAAGAAGTTAAAATATTTTTATAATGGTATTTATTAGTAATATTTCCATTATGTAAGAATGGAGCAGAAAGATGGCTGTATATGTCAACCCCGGGAAGAAAATCAAAGGGAA